>JAISVE010000115.1 GCA_031271725.1 Bacteroidales bacterium | reverse complement strand
TGTGCAAATTCCGAATAAAAAAACTCAGATTGGCGAAATTCTTAATTGCCAGAAAGAAATATATGACGCCTTTGGAATCAACACGCCTTTATCGTTATGAGTTGACGGGAATCCGGGCTGTAACCCTTGCCGATTAAAAATGCCAGCTTATTATTCTAAGGAAAAGAAACAATTGAAGCAGCTTCATCGGCGGGAGTGTGAACAGTAACAACGCGCCGCACACAATTTCCGCTCTCCGGAATATTCGGCAGCGTACAATTTCCGCACACACCATGCCGCCTGCAAAGAACATGCTGATGGGGCTTCGGTGTAAATTATATTGCACAGCATGATTGTGCCACGCGGCGGGGAAACGATTTTCGCCGCCGCAATACTTAATCTCTGCGCACAAATAGTCGGCGAAAATTGGTTCACCAGAGCAGCGAGAAGAATATTTTTGAGCGCAACCGCAAAAATAGACCCTTTATTATACCTTGCTGCGCTCAAAAATGTTCTGAAGCGTCAGGTGGCACATTGCTGTGCGATATAATTTGCGCCGAAGCCCCTCTACACCCCTGCTGAATAGCCTACAAACTACGGGTAATATAAGCGGTAATTTGCGCCGAAGCCCCCTCTACACCCCCCTGCTGAATAGCCTACAAAACTACGGGTAATACAAACAAGCAATCAGTATTTTGCGGTGTTTAATTCTCCGCAGCGCAATCAAATTTTTTTGCAGCGCGAAATATGTATTCGCTTGTTGCTCCAATTTCCAATGCCCTGCCGTCTCTTTATATTTTATCCGTATACGCTATAGAATCCTCTATCCAGCAATCAAGATACTTTTCAATTTCCTGCACAGAATCATTCTCGGTAAACCCATCAATATATGATGAAAGATAGAAAAAGAAAAATTGGTAACAGTAATATGCCAGCCTTTCAATACGCAGCGTATAATTAATTCCGTTTTTTTGCAGTGCGCTTTGAAAGGCGTCCCTTGCCCAAGATCGGGAACACATAACCCAAGCGTCCCTCTCCGGCGGCGCAAAAACGGGATTATCCCAATCAACAATAAAATATTTGTCTTTGTCCTTAATAAGATTTCCTCCGGCATCACCGTGCGTAATAACAAAGCTCTCGGTATCGTTTTGACACAAACCGGAAAACCACTTCAGCCTTGCGGCTCTGTGCTCAAGTTTAGCGCGGTTTTTTTCGAGCAAGGTTTTTAATTCCTCGTTATCAACACAAGCCCACTGTTTAAAAAAGATTTCCGCGCCTTTTGCCGAAAAATCCTCACAGATAATAGGCAAACCCTGCGCCGGAACGTTGTATATTTTAGCAAGCATTTGATATTCCGGTATTTTAGTGTCGTCCGTTTCGATATTTTCCCCGTCTATCCAGTTAAATACTCCGAGGATGGCTCCGTCAAATTTTGAAAACAGCCTTCCGTCTTTTGTTTCGGTAATTTTGCAAATGAAGTCAATACCATGGTTACAAAGATGCTTGATTATCGGAAAGCTGCGTTCATACACTGCGCAATGAGCTGCCCAGTATACTATTTTAACAAAATAACTGTTTTTCAAAGTATTCAGCCGCCAAGTTTCACCGTAAAAACCGCGTTTGGCGGGCGCAATTGAAATTGCCCGGATATCATATTTTTCATAAATAAATTCTCTTAACCTATCTGAATATTCGCTCCCGCGATATATGTTGCGCTGCACTGGAAATAACACATCCTCCAACGGTAAAGTTCAATTTTGCTTCCGCTTGCTTTAGCAGAATAAAATCAAGATACGCTGCATTCAGCATAACACGGCTGCGCCGTCTATTCAAGCCGCAGGCTTAGTAGTGTGCAGATAAAAAATGATGGCGCATGCAGACAATGCCCGGATGTTACTGTTCAGCAGGATATGATTAAGAAGAAAAAGGCATGTATCTATGTATCGCACCACGAAGTTTATCCACTTGAAGATAATATCGAAGAATAATAGCAAAAGCGGCAGACTTGACCGCCGCTTTTGCTATTAAAATTTCTCAACCTAAATTGGGATGACCCACTTCATTATTTGTTTGGTCGTAATATTTCTATTGTCATTTAATTTTATAGCAATACTATTTACACTAATGCATGTTCAGGACTGAAAAAAAGACTCTGTAAAGCAAGAAACAGATTTTGTCCTCGCTTATTAGCGGTATCAAGGAAACTGCGGATTTTACAGTAATCTTTAATTCCCTGCCTACTTCTAAAACAACCGGAAACTTTTTGTTTTGTTTTGCAGTGCCGCAAATCTCTTTCGGCTTGATTATTTGTGAAAGGAACATCGTAATCTCGCATAAAAAGCATGTAATTATCCTTGTGTTTTTCAAGACGATTAACCATTCTTCTCAACTCGTCATAAGCAAACACTTTTGGATTCATTGCAGCAAGTTGTAATCTTCCTTTTGTTATGAATCCATCGTAACGATCCTCAAATGAGCGCAACAAATCAGGTTCGCAAATTGTTATTCCATCGCGAACATCATCTTTTTTGTGTTTATTCATTTCCAAAAAGTAATCCCTTACTTCCGCTGCCCATGACAACATTTGAAGATCTGACATACCTTTCAAATCCCGTGTCAGGTGCTCACCGCATGTTGCGTTCGCTATTCCGAAATTATAGAATTTCGCTTCATTATCTTGAGCGACTATTCCGTAAAATTGTGTCAGAATATTGTCTGTTATCACGCTTTCTTCACTTTTGGTCGGATTCACTGTCAAAACCGTTGTTTTAGCATTGGAGTAAGTACGTATGTATGCTTGAAATGTTGTGTTTTCTGCCGTTTCAAGCGCACCAAATTTATTTGGGCGCTCACTTGTCTTTGTTGGCGTTTCGTCAACATTTATTACCTTGCCGTTTAGCAAGTCATTGATGTTCTCGCTCAAATCTATTTTTTCTGCCGCTATGTGATTATATTCGGCGAGCGCGGCTTTCGATACTGTTATTAAATTGTTCGAAATCTCCTTGAAAAATTGAGATACGCGCTTAAATGACATCAAACCAATGACAAGCAAATATACCACAACTGTTTTTAGTTGCGGTCCGTATCCTATTCGCGGAGGCTGCCCGGTTTTTCGACGGCGCTCCGTAAAAACAGGTATTACTTTTAAATCTATCGTCCAATCCGATGTGTATGCTTCGCCTTCGGCTACTTCGGAAACTATTATATGCTCCGCTTTGCCGTCTGCTACTAATTCATCAAGATTTTCCGGTATGTTTAATCTTGTACCATTATGACCGTTTTGACCGCCTTGTTTTTTCTCACTTTTCTCGCGGTTGTTCGGTATTTTTTTGAAGCCATTGCTTCCGGGCGGTTTTGATGAGTTGGTTGAATCTTTGTTTGCCTGTGCTTTGAGCCGCTGTATTTCTTTCTCTTGCTCCGCTATTTTGCTTAATAACGGTTTCGTTGCCTCTAATACCGCATTTTCTACCGATTCCCTTATCCTTTCTTCCATTGTGCGCTCTAAAACTTCGATGCGATTTTTAAGTTTTTTGTTTTCTGAGCGCAACTCACGGTTTTCTGCTCTTAGCTTTGCATTCTCTTCACTTTTCCGCTCGGTTTCAAGCATCAGATCTCCAATATGACGTACTAAATCTCTATTTGCTTGTACCATATTTTTCTTATCGGCTTACTTTTACAATTGTTAATGTTTTTTACAAGAACTTTTCTTTTTCTTTATTTTGTTTTCTATTCTCCTGCTGGACAGTAACACACAGTCTGCTCTTTTATGCAGAAACTTGGCAAGGATGGCATAAGGCGGCGTCGGTTTTATCAAAAGCGTGCAGCCGCAGTCGCCGCCGATCACCATATAGCGATTGACGGTACGCTTAAGCAGGACAGCAGCAAGGTAAATGATCTTTCCGCTTTCTCTTATAAAGCCAGAATTAAAGGCTGTCGTGACGTGTCCATCCTGTATGCCTATGACATAGAGGCTATGGAACCCGTATGCGCCGAAGTATTCCCCGGCAACAGTATTGACAGCAGTTCCTATCGTGCGTTCATACGTAACAACGATATTCGAAAGGGTATCATCGTTGCCGACAAGGGATTCCCACCAAGCCAAATTAAGGCGGAATTGGATGAACGCCCTGACCTGCACTTTCTCACTCCAATCAAACGCAATGATGTGAGAATTGCTAATAACAACATGCTATCATTCGATGGCGTTCTTGACGGTATGGGAGAACATATTCTTTATAAGAAATGCCATATCAAGGGCGGAAACTTCCTATATTCTTTCAAGTCAGCGAAGAAAGCCGCTGATGAAGAAT
>JAISVE010000130.1 GCA_031271725.1 Bacteroidales bacterium | reverse complement strand
TCATCTGTACAGCCAATCCTCCTTCACTTGTTTCTTTGTATAGGTAAGGCAGATTGTTTCCGGTTTCTTTCATTGCCGCAACTACTTTGTCGAAAGAGACAATATGTCTTCCGTCTGTTAAGGCAGAATAAATATTTGCGTCCAAAGCACGTCCGGCAGCAAAGGCATTTCGCTCAATACAAGGAATTTGTACCAGTCCGCATACCGGATCGCAAGTTAATCCGAGGTGATGTTCCAAGGCAATTTCCGCAGCATATTCAATTTGAGAAGGACTGCCGCCAAAGAGTTGATTTGCAGCCGCTGCTGCCATAGCACAAGCCACGCCGATTTCTCCCTGACAACCAACTGCCGCCCCTGAAATAGACGCATTATGCTTTGCAATAGCACCAATCAATCCCGCTGTTGCCAAGGCTTTTAAGATACGCTGTTCGGTAAAATGATACTCCTTGCTCAAATGATACAAAACCGAAGACAATACACCCGAAGAGCCACATGTCGGAGCAGTAACAATCAGTCCGCCCGCTGCATTCTCTTCCGAGCAAGCCAAAGCGTAGGCAAATACCAAACTGCGTGTACGCAAATTATTGTTGTAGCCTGACGCCTTAATATAATATTCCACCGCTTTTCTGCGTACCCCCAAGCTTCCGGGAAGAAGTCCTTCCGTTTCCAAGCCTCTTTCAACAGCCGCTTTCATGGTAATCCAAACATTACGCAGATATTCCCAAATATCGTCAGACTCTTTCGATTCCACATATTCCCAATAACTTCTACCTGTTTTTTGACACCAATCCAGTACTTCGGTAAGCGTGCTCATATCGTAAACCATCGGCTTGCTTTCGGGGCTAAGCTCTTCGTTTGCCAAAGCACCACCGCCTATACTGTAAATCAGCCATTCATCTGATTTTTCCTGTGGATTGTCGGGACCGTAAGCAGTAAAAAGCATTCCGTTAGAGTGAAAAGAATGTATGATTTCAGGATGCCAGATTATTTCAGTTGGTGCAATGGGGCTTAATACATTTAAGATAGCAACATCGGTTAAATGCCCTTTGCCTGTCGCTGCTAAACTGCCGTAAAGTGTAACCGTATAGCGGTTTGCCTGCGGATTTTTATTTGCAAAAATTTCTGCTGCCTTTTTAGGTGCCATAGTATGGCTGCTTGACGGACCGTTTCCTATCCTGAATATTTCTTTTATCGACTCCATAATATTTATTGTTTATGCTAAATTTACGAACAGTTAAATAGTGGGCTACTGTAGCAGGAAATGCAGGCGATTCTGCAAGTTAACTTCGGAAATGCCCGAATCAATGTCTAGAAACAACAGATTTATTTCGGGATAGAATTTCTTTAGACGTTTCTCTATACCTTTGGCTACCACATGGTTGGCAATGCAACCAAAGGGTTGAATACACACTATTTTATTTATGCCGCGCTTGGCAAAATTGGCAACTTCGCCCGCAATAAGCCAACCTTCGCCGAATTGATTTGAAAGGCTCAGGATTTGCTCCGCACTTTTTGCCGTCTCAAAAATGGAATTATGCGGGTGGTAAAATCTTGACTTTCGGGAAATTGCATCAAACTTTCCAATATGTTTTTGCAGGAATTTTAATAATAGGGGAGTGAGTGCACGTGTGAGAAGGCTTGGTTTTAAAAGACCGTTTTCGCGATTGATTTTAGAATTTACAAAACTTTGCATAAAAAAATCAAGCATAGACGGCACAACAACTTCACAGCCTTTATCACGTAGCCAATCAGTTATATACCACTGTGCAAAATTATTATACTTCACAAAAATTTCGCCCACCAAACCGATTTTAACGGGGGAGATTTCGTTAACAGGAACTTTGTTGAAATCCTCAACTGCCTGTTCAAGCAAGGGAAGGAATTTTTTGTACTTTCTTTTGCGGACAATTGCTTCAGCCTCTTTCATGTAAAGATCGAAAAGCCGTTTTGCTTCGCCCTTGTTTTCCGCAGATTCCCGTGCCACCGTAGAGGCGAATATCTGATTCAGTGAGTCGGCAAAAAGAAAGGCGTAAAGGGCTATGTAAAGAATCTTGAAGATGGGCAACTTAAAGCCGTCCTGCTTGTTGTTATGCACTCCGCCGAAAGACACGGCAATTACCGGAATATGCCCAAAGCCGGCATTTTTAAGTCCGTTTTTTATCAGGGATATATAGTTTGTTGCCCTGCATTGTCCACCTGTTTGAGTTATTGCAACTGCAATGTTGTCAAGCGGATATTTGCCTGTTTGAATTTCGGCTATAAGGTCGCCCAAAATCAGGGTTGCGGGATAGCAAACTTCATTGTGTCCGTATTTTAGTCCGATTTCTGCCGATACTTTTGAGGTAGGCGGACAATTAACAAAGTGATAACCTGCAAGTTCTGCCACTGCCGGAACTAAAGGCGACAGAAAGTCGGTAAACCATGGAATTAACACGGTTTTGATTCGGTCTTTTTTTTCAAAACTTGCTTCGTAACCTCTATATTCTGTTGTCATTATCTTTTTCTTCTTCTTCTTCTTATTATTATCCTATCGGGCTTGTTTCAAACTCTCTATCAGCGAGCGCAAACGCAAGCGTACTGAGCCCGGTGAGGCAATTTCGTCTATTCGTATAATTGTGAGGTTCTTATTTGAGTGTTGAAGAATTGCCGCCGCTTCGTCCATAAAGAAAGAATC
>JAISVE010000156.1 GCA_031271725.1 Bacteroidales bacterium | reverse complement strand
TAAGACAATGTTATCATTACCTTTTGCAAGCAAAGATGATGAAAAAATAAATAATTAAACAATGGAAAGAAAAATTTTAGTTTTAATGTTATTATCAATAGCTGTCGGTTTTGCAATAGCACAGCAGATAATCCCAATAAAAGGAAAAATAGAAGACGGAAAAGTATATCTGCGTTGGGCAGCACCGGACGTAGCAACTTGGCGCAAAGCCCAACAAAACGGCTTTCTTGTAGAAAGATATTCACAAGAGAAACAACAAGTGGAAAAACGTTGGCAGGTCTTTCCACATTCAATAGACGATACTGCGGCTTGGCTGGCTTTGCAGGATGACGATGCTGCAATGCTAAGCGCGCAAGCCCTCGTGCAGGAAGTTGACATGCACAACGATACCTTTTCCTACATTATGGCAATGTATGCCTGCGACCGCTCATTTATAGCCGCTCGTATGGCGGGCTTTGGTGCTGTGGACACAATACAAAACAGCGGATACATTTATAAAATTACTTTGCAGGGAACGGATTTGTATGGCGAATGGAAAACAGGAACAGAGAGTGGAATCTATTATTTTCAAACATTGCAGGCAACAGCATTAAATAACAAGGTTACACTCTCCTTTCCCACAAAGGAACTCAATGCGGAATTTTCAGGCTACTATTTTGAAAGAGCCCGCAAGCGTGGTAGTTTTGAAAGACTAAATAAAATTCCGGTAAGTATTTTTGGAAGCGACTCTGCACAAACAATTTTTTATTACGACACTGTGCCGGAATATGGAGTGGCATATCGTTACCGCGTAATAGGGCAGGACATATTCGGAGTTAGTGATATTGTTTCGCAGGAAGTGAATGTAAAGTGTGTAGAAGAAGTTGTTATTAACGTTGATGATAGTGAGATTGTAATTTATAAAGATTCACTCCCGCCTGTCCCGCCGTTTTTGATAGATTGTGTGCAAGACAGTAACGGAGTTGTTTTGCTTGAATGGGAAAAGTCTAAAAGCAGGGATGTTGAAGGATACAGGGTTTTTCGTGCTTACGGCAGTGACATTCCGGCAAACGGTATTATTGAAAACGCAATGCAAATTACTTCAAAAATTATTAGCAATACTTTTTTATATGACACGCTTTCAAAAAAAGTTTTTCGCAAAACATTTTATTTTGTAAAGGCAATAGACAGCGTTGGCAACGAATCGATACGTTCAAATATTATTGCTGCGGAAAACCCTTTACCGAATATACCTGCGCCTGCACTTATTCTGTCTTGCGGCGTTGCGGGCGGCAAGTTAGTTTTGAAGTGGGTAAATTCACCCGACAGTGATGTAAGCGGTCATCAAATATATTTGAAAAAAGATAGCGGTGTTTGGCATTTTGCAGGAGATATTCCTCTTTACGAAAATATGATGTATGATGTTGAGGATAGTGTGTCGTTTCCACTTGCGGAATTTGCAAGTGCAGGTATTTATTATTTTGATGTGCGGGCATATACCGGACGGAAGACAGATTATGCTTCCGCGCCGTTTTTTTGTGAATATGTTGTTATGCCGTCCAAAGTAATTCCAACTTTTGAAGCGATTGCTTTGCGTGATAAATTTTGCATTGTTTTGCAATGGAAAAGAAAACAGATAGAGAATCTAAAAAAGATTTATATCTATCGCCGCAATGCTGCAATAGAGCAGGGTTTCACGCTTGTGAAAATTCTTTTGGAAAACAATATTTTGCAGGAAGCATGGAATGACAAAGTTCTAAAAATCGGCAATACTTATCAGTACAAAATCCAATTGGAATTTAATAACGGCAGCGTATCGGAATACTCAAAAACAGTTGAAGTGAGGTATTAAAATGAGGAAATATAGACAAAAATTAATCCCCAAAGTATCTACTGAAAAGTTTATAGGAATGTCAGTAAGAGAAATGCGAAAATTCGTTAGAAATTATTATCAGGAATATTTTCTAAATAGAGAGATTTTTAATGAAGATTTAAAAATAACAATAAGTTTAACGTCAAAAGGAAGGCAGAAAATGTCATTTGGTGAAGCGATGTATCCTAAAAAGGCGGCTGTAATATTTGTGCTTGACAAACTAATTCAATATTCTGAGTACAATAATTGGGGTAATAGAAAAAATATAGACCCGAAAGAATTGGTAGGATATTATAATTTTAAGGGTTTTGTTTACATAGACGAAAAGAAAGAATGTGTTCGTCTTGCTGTTCGGATATTAAAAACGGGTGAAATATATTTTTACCCTTATTACAATTTAGAAATAAACAAAAAAAAGCAAGTGAAAGAGAGCCGGGGACTTTAACCCCTCACGGGCTTGCAAGGAATACAAACTTGCGTGCCTCTCATTCACTTGCCTTGCAGGATAATTCATCCTGCTGACAATTAAATTTCGTTGCAAAGATAATAAAAAAATCAAACTTCAAAATTAGCCCACTCATCCATTTTACTATCGAGTGAACGTTTGAGTTTATCATAAAGATTGCAGTTTTCTGTGCTGCATTGTGTTGGGTCGGTAGTCATAAGTTCGCTGAGTGCGGCGAGTTCTTTTTCAAGTGAAGCAATTTCTTTTTCCAAGCGTTCTGTTTTTTGTTGCTGTTTGCGCTTTTCACGTTCTATTTGCTTTTGTTCGTGGTAGGAGAGTTTAGTGGTTTGAGTTGTTCCGACCGGCATTGTGTCTTTGTTCGAGTCGCCGGTGTCGGCACTCTTATTTGTTCTTGAATTATTGCTGCTATTTACCGCTTTGTCCGTTGCGGATTTGCCTCTTTCAAGTTCACTCAAACGTTCAATCTTGCGTTCGCGTAAAAAGTCGGCAATATCACCGATATGCTGTTTAACGCGCCCTGAGCGGAATTCGTACACTTTTTGCGTTAGCTCTTCTAAAAAGTCCCTGTCATGCGACACAACAATAAGCGAGCCGTCATATTGCAGAAGTGCGTTCTTTAGAATATCCTTTGAACGCATATCCAGATGGTTTGTCGGCTCGTCAAGCACCAAGAGATTTACGGGAGATAACAAAAGTTTTGCAAGAGCAAGCCGTGTTTTTTCACCGCCTGAAAGCACCTTTACTTTTTTTTCAATATCTTCACCCGAAAAAAGAAAAGACCCGAGAATGCGGCGAACACGCACTCGCGCTCCGCCGGCAGCAATATCATCAAGGGTTTCAAAAACAGTTTTTTCGCCGTCTAAAAGCAAGTTTTGATTTTGTGCAAAATAGCCTATACTTACTTGATGTCCGAGTTCAAGAGCACCACTGTAATCATCAATTTCACCAACTATAATGCGGGAAAATGTTGTCTTGCCTTCACCGTTTTTCCCGACAAAAGCAACTTTTTCACCACGCTCAAGCGTAAAATCAATATCACTAAAGACCTGTAAAGAACCGTAAGCCTTTCCTACGTGTTGTGCTTTCACAACAACTTTTCCCGAATGCGGCGCAGGTGGAAAACGAAAGGCAATACTGCTGTTATCAAAGGTATCAATCTCAATAATTTCTTTTTTCTCAAGCATTTTTAAGCGGCTTTGCGCCTGCCGTGCCTTTGTAGCCTTGTATCTGAAACGCTCAATAAAACGCTCAATCTGTTCGATTTCCTTTTGCTGATTGTCGTAAGCAGCTTGCTGAATGTCGCGCCTCTCCTGCCTTTGTACAACATAGTCCGAATAAGGAACATTGTAGTCCTCAATGCGTCCGAGAACAATTTCAATCGTGCGCTTTGTGATGTTGTCTAAAAATTTTCTGTCGTGCGACACAACTACAACCGCTCCCTGATAGTTTTGCAAAAAATCTTCGAGCCATTCGATTGATTCGATATCCAAGTGGTTGGTGGGCTCGTCAAGCAGCATAACTTCGGGTGAGCGCAAAAGTATTTTTGCGAGTTCAACACGCATTTGCCAGCCGGACGAAAACTCTTTAACAGGACGCTTAAAATCGCTATGCTTGAAACCCAAACCAAGCAGGATTTTTTCGGCATTTGCACGCTCTGTGCCGCCGCCGAGCAGGTGGTAACGGTCGGTCTGTTCTGCTAATTTTTCTAATAGTGTGTGATATTCCGCAGTCTCGTAATCGCTTCGTTGCGAAATTTCGTTTTGCAAACGCTTAATTTGTTTTTCTATGGCTATTGTTTTGTCGAATGCCTGAAGTGCCTCGTTAATAATACTGCGTGAATAGGAGAGTTCCATCTCCTGCGGCAGATAACCGACTTCGTGTCCGCTGGTGAGCACAATACTTCCTTTATCTGCCTGCTGTTGCCCGGCAAGAATTTTTAAGAGGGTTGATTTTCCTGCACCGTTTTTTCCTGTAAGACCAATACGGTCGTTATCCTTAATAATAAAGGAAATATCATTAAAAAGCGGATTACCCGAAAAAGAAACTGAAAGTTGATTTATGGAGATCATAGAATTTTATCATTTCCCTATCCGCCAAATGCCTTCTTGGCGGAAGGCGGGGATGGTTTGCCGTTTAGCTGCGTTAGTTACAGAAGAAGCGTTGAGCCCATTTTCTTTAATGTAGTCTGACAGTTTTACAATTTCGTTGCTGCGCAAATAGGCGAGTCGCTTGTTGAGCGATTCGGATAATGCAAGATACAGATAATCAGAAAATTTATCTGCCTTTTGTTTGTCGCGCCATTCATCAAAAATCGGGTAATATTCCTCTCTTTTTCCTTTGTTTTGAATAATCACAGGCGGGTAGCCTAAAGCAGCGAATTGCAAGTTGATTATCAAACGTCCAATTCGCCCGTTGCCATCACAAAAAGGGTGTATTGTTTCAAACTGTAAATGAAATTCGGCTATTTTTTCTAAAAAATATTTGTCGTTATTGCTATTATATTGGTTGATAGCATCTTCAAGCATTGGCTTTACGAGTTCGGGCGCGGGCGCAATGTGCCAGCCTACACGCACATATTGTCCTGAATAACGAATATGTCCGGCATAGTCGTCATTTATTCCACCAAGCAACATTTGGTGCAAGAGTTCAAGATTTTTTACCGAGAGTTCGTAATTTGGGCGTGTCCAAAGGTATTTTATAACACGTGCCAAATTTGTTGCCTCGTAAGTTTCGCGCAAGGAAACTTCGCGCATCAACGCTTGTTCTAAAAGAATTTTTTCTGTTTCTTTGAGTGTAAGTGTCGAATTCTCAATGGCATTTGAATTATAGACCATTTCGGGCAGTTCCGATTCGGCAATCATTTTCAGCAAATCATCGTGTGTGCTGCGAAGTTGTTCGTATTCCAACTTTAATTTGCTTAGTTGTTCTTTTTTGCTTTGATTTATCATATTTGCCCGCAAAGATAATGAATTTTCCGTGAATGAAGGGTGGTTTTCGGGTTTATTCACGAAAAAATTGAAATTTTCCGTGAATAGAGGTTATTTTTTGTTTTAATTCACGATAATTTTATGGTAAATTTATTTAATGTTTTATGATGGAAATCATAATATTTTATTCGACATTTGCCTAATTCATAGTAACATGATTTTGCTGAATAACGTTTATTTTGCAATAAATTGGATTCTGTATTCCCTTATGGCTAATGTGTCTGTTAAACTAAGAGTATTTATGTAATCTTCGTTAAATTCATTTAGAAGTCTTGCATTTTCAATATTGTAGGTTGAGGTCTTCATATATGCCAAGAAACAAATTTCTATATTCTCATAAGAACCATATCCAACTCTAACTTCTCTTGTAATATAACTGTTAGGTGGAATTAATTCAGTTGCAGTATATTTAGTTATACTTGGGTGATAGTGCGTAGAAACATATAAAGGAGAATAAAATAAAAATTGATTATCTTTTTTTTCGACAGTAAATTTGCTGGTCATTGTTCCAAAAAGAGCTGTGTCTTTTGATAGAAAATAAATATTGCTACTGCTATCATTTGAAAATTTTTCGTTTGAAAGAATATCCAAAATGGAAGAAAAATCAATAGTGTCAAAACCTGTAAAACGCTTACGGTTATTATCTATAAATGCTTTTATAATATTTTCATCATGAATTTCTTGCTTGTTTGTAAAAAGTCGTATATCTGATACTTGTGATACTTTCTGCGGATATAGAGTAAGTGGAAATTCAATGTGTTCTTCTTTATTGCATGCGCATAATAAAAGGGCAGATACCAATGCAATATTGAGTAAGTATTTCATAAAACAAAGTTAAGAAATTTTATTTATTGTGAATTGTTGTAAACGTTGCTAACTTTGTTAGATTTCTATAAAACTATAATATAAACTATGACACTAATAAAATCAATTTCGGGAATAAGGGGGACAATAGGCGGGAAAGTGGGCGAAAATTTGACACCTGTTGATATAGTAAAGTTTTCGGCGGCGTTTGCTGCTATTTTGCAAAAGAAGAACGCAGGCAGTAGTGCCGCAGGTATTGGTGATAAGAACGCCGGCAGTCCAATCACAATGCTTGTTGGGCGGGACGGTCGCATTTCCGGCGAAATGGTGCAGCAACTTGTAGTGTCAACGCTATGCGGAATGGGCGCGAATGTGGTTGATGTAGGACTTTCTACAACGCCGACCGTTGAAATGGAGGTAGTGAGGCATAAGGCGCAGGGTGGAATTATAATAACTGCAAGCCATAATCCGAAAGAGTGGAATGCGCTGAAACTGCTTGGTGCAAGCGGAGAGTTTATTAGTGCTGAAGAAGGGGCGGAAGTGTTGCGCTTAGCGGAAACTGTGGGGCAGGCGGATAATACAGAGCAATATGAAAAGCTTCAGCAGCCGGAGAACGCCGAGCAAACAAAAACCGCAACAATAGAATTTGCATCCGTAGATAAACTCGGCAGCAGAACAGTCATATCAGACGCAATAGAAAAACATATAGAAAAAATTCTGCAACTACCCCTTGTAAATACAAAAGATATTGCAAAGCAAAACTTCAAAGTCGTA
>JAISVE010000121.1 GCA_031271725.1 Bacteroidales bacterium | reverse complement strand
CTATTATTTTGTTATTCCAAAAGATATTAAGGGCAATAATATTGATACAATTTCGGAACGTATTATTTCCTTTGAAAACAAAATATTCGGCGATAACGTATTATTTTTTGACGCAAATTTAGACAGCATGGCTGCCATAAAAGCCGATGTAAAACGCATCAGCGACAGGACACACAGTATTGAATTTGGCGACCTGCGTTACACGCTATACTTTAAGCCCGGAAAATACACTAATTTCGGTGAATATGAAATCGGTTTTTATAGTCAATTTGCGGGTTTGGGAAAAACGCCTGTCGAAACACAATTCTACGGCTCAATCCGCACACGTCCGCACAGAGGCAATAGCGGAGGCTTTCAGAATAATGCCACCTGCACTTTTTGGCGTTCGGTTGAAAATTTTGAAGTAAACCCTTTGCCCGGACATAACAACATATTTCAATGGGCTGTTTCACAAGCTGCTCCAGCAAGGCGATTGAGCATAAACGTGCCTTCATATTATTTGCGCCACGACTCCGTCACAATATCCGGAAAAGTAATCCACGGTTACGGCTCCGGCGGTTTTATTGCCGACAGCCGTTTTAAGGAAACTATGGATTTTGGCGGACAACAGCAATGGTACACACGAAACAGTCATTTTGAACATTCGGCACCCGCAGGTGTTGCGTGGAACAAAGTAACGCAGGGCGCAAGTGGAAAAACTTACACGAGCAATTGGGAACATGGTGGCTCGGCTACATGGATAGATGAAACGCCGATTATTCGCGAAAAGCCCTTTCTATATTTCGAGAATGACGAATATAAAGTGTTTGTACCTGCCTTACGCAAAAACGCTGTCGGCATCTCGTGGCAAGAAGAAGCAGAGGGTTACTCGCTTGATCTATTAGAGAGCTTTTATATTGCAAAACCCGAAGATAACGCCGAAAAAATTAATGCGCAGTTGAATGCGGGAAAGAATTTATTCCTTACACCCGGCTGGTATTTTTTAGATAAGCCACTTCATATCACCAAAGAGAATACCATCGTTTTAGGTACCGGTTACGCAACTCTTGTGCCTGCTGAAAAAAATCGTAACGCTGCAATACTTATAGAAGATGTTTCGGGAGTAATCCTTGCAGGTTTGTTGCTTGACGCGCATTACAGTTCTACCTGTCTTTTGCGTGTTGGAGAAAAAGGGGCTAATAAAAACCACTCCGACAATCCTACTGTACTTTTCGATATTATCGCCCGTGTTGGAGGCGTTAAAAATGAAAATGTACATAGCGATGTTGCCGTACAAATCAACTCAAATAATGTTATCGGCGACCATTTGTGGATTTGGCGTGCCGACCACGGCAGCGGTGTTGGCTGGGAGCGAAACACCGCTCCCTACGGATTAATTGTTTCGGGTAACAATGTAACAATGTACGGATTGTTTGTTGAACATTTTCAAAAATATGAAACACTTTGGTTGGGCGAAAACGGACGTACCTATTTTTACCAAAACGAAGTGCCTTACGACCCTTTCAACCAAGAAGCATATATGAGCCATAACAGCACGGTAAAAGGATGGGCATCCTACAAAGTTGCGAACAATGTTAATAGCCATTTTGCAATAGGATTAGGCTGCTACAGCGTATTCAATCGCACGGGGCAAAATCGAAACCAATCCGAGTCGGTATTTTTAGACAACGCCATTGAAGTTCCGAATAAACCTGATATTTGGATTTACCATGCCGCTATAACAGAGCTTGCGGGCGCACTTTCTACAACTCCTTTCCGTGCACACGTTGGAACAAACAGCATTGTAAACGGAACCGGTGATGCTGCCGACAACACAGCCGTTGCAAAAATCAAACGACTTATATGGTATAATAACGGAAAGGCCTTACTGCCTGATAACTCAAATTCAGATAAGACAAAGGGCATTCAACCCGCAGACGAAGTCTTCGACATTCCATAATATATATTCTATACAAAATTAATTATTTGTTGTAAGTCCTTTTAACAAGCACTAACTATAATATCTAAGGTGTTTATTTACGGTTTTTTATTATGGGATATGCGGGAAATTGTGCAGGGGTGGAGCGGAAACATTTCCGCTTGCGACTTTGAGATTTCTGCATAATGCCGTTAGGTTTTGGGAGTGCAGCAATGACTGTTCGGTTAGAAAGAAATAGTTTATTATCCAACCCTCGCTTAATTATAGATATGCAGCGGAGCGCAGTGAAGCGGATTCGGTTTAACGGACAAAACCGTTACGGCATAGCAGAAATTGAGTAGGAGCAAAGGAAATGTTTCCGCTCCTGACACACGGTGGGCAGGCGAGCGGGCATGCCAAAAATTTCTTAATTGTAGATATAAACAACACGATTAGCCCCAATCGAAGTACCATACTTATATAAAGGGCTCGGATAAGTATCGACATTGCTGCGCGGGAAGCCGTCAAAAATGCTGAAAGTTGTACCGCAACAAGGACATTCAAGCATAAGATCGCCATTGAAATATTCAACCTTGCAACCTTGCTGATAATCGTTTGGACAGGCAAGATCATAAGCCAAAAATTCTTCGTCAGAATAATGATATACTATTATGCCGGCATAACCTTCATTGGGAATTATCTTGTACCCGCCAATAGCCATAAGCTCATAATCGCCGCCATAAGGATAAACAACGTACTTTACGGCAGGTACGGGTATCTTGATATAATTGTTTCTGATGCAAGCGGTACAAAGAAAGACAACCCATAGCAATAAAACAAGTATGTTGCGCAACTTAATTATCACAGCGTAAAGTTACGAATTTTGGTGGAACTGTAATCAAGCAACTCCGCATCTAAAAAAGTAATTCTCGAATATGAAGGCAATGGCGGAACATTTTCCAAATAAACAGTTCTGCCGCCCTCTCTCGGATATACAACTACAGGAAAACGCCTAAGTATCTCTTCATAATTTTTCCACAAAGTAATTTGCTCAAAATTATCCTGCCCCATCAAAATATAAAATTCTTTTTGCGGATTATTTTTTTCTATAAGATTTAATGTGTCGATTGTGTAAGAAGGCTTAGGCATATCGCGTTCCAAAGTGCAAACAGACATTCCCTGTTCATTTTGCAATTTATCTTCAAGCAAGTCTAAACGCTTTTGATAATCCCATAAATCACTTTCTTTTTTGAAAGGGCTTTGCCCGGACAGAACAAAGCACAATTCTTCTGCACCGATAGTCTTTAATGCCACACGTGCAACGGCAATATGACCGTCATGTACGGGATTAAAAGAGCCGAAAAAAAGTAATATCATTTAATCAAACTATGCCAAAACCAATTGACAGAAACGTTGATTGAGCACTTCAACAAAAGTCAAATATGCAAGCGAGTCTTCTTCCCAAGCATACTTTTCTTTATATTCATGCACTTTCTCCATTGCCGCATCAAAGCCGTCAAGTTCATTCAGCAAACTCATTGCTTCATTACAATCACGTATGCTGCCTTTGAAAAGGTCGTTTACAAAAAGGAATTTTTCGTTTATTCCTATTGAGGTACGCAAATCTACAGGTTGGTCAAGTTGGATTTCGGGCATTGATGGTACGGAACGCAACTTGCTTACTATTGCATGAAGAGTTGAACTGCTTTCGGATTTTTTATCTTCACTAAGCGAACGCAAACGGTCTAAGGGTTGAAATGCCGATGTTATTGTTTGGGCTTCTGCTACAGGCTCCATAACGGCAGATTCCATAACGGCAGGCTCCGCAATAACCTCTTTGGTAGCTGCAAGCTCGGTAACAATGGCTTCACTTAAAACGGGTTCCTCTACTGATGCAAACGTTTCCGTAAAATCCACAACAGAATGTTCGTGTTCTGTTATGTCAGAAGGCTGCTCTACAACGGGCTCGGAAGCAGGCTCAACAATAAATTCCGAAACAACAGGCTCAGCCGCAACTTTCTGTTGCATCTGCTGTAAACTGCCTTTAAGAGCAGACAAGCCGCTTAATATATTTTTATCGGATAAAGCAATCTGCCTGTATTCCGCAACCACTGTAAGAAGTTTCTCCGTCTCCTCTTTTGTCAAATCGAAATCTTCTCCGCTTTGAAAACTTTCCGCAGTAACAAGTTTTTCAACTTGAGCAACTACAACGCTCAACTGCTCTATCAAACTTATTTTTACCTTTTCCATAACATTTACTTCATTAACAAAATTTCACAACCCACAACACCTACCAAATATAAACACGCTTTTCGGGAGCAAGCCACATTGCATCACCTTCCTTAACATCAAATGCCTTAACAAAAGCATCAATGTGAGGCAGCGTGCCGTTAACTCTCCAACGTCCGAGCGAATGCGGGTCTGTCATTGTGCGATGACGAATTTCCTCATCACGGATATTGCTTGCCCACACAGAAGCATAAGCAAGGAAGAAACGCTGTTCGGGCGTATATCCGCCAATGCTTTTTTGCGCCTCAGCTTCACGCGCTGCAACTCTTTCAAATGCGTTAAAAGAAATATTGATACCGCCATTATCGGCAATATTCTCACCAAGTGTAAATGTGCCGTTTGCGTGCATACTGTCAATAACAATAATATTGTCGAAATGCTCTACAAGACCAACAGTGCGTCCGTTAAATTTCTCCGCATCTTCGGCAGCCCACCAGTCGTTAAGGTTGCCGTCCTTGTCGTATTGACGTCCCTGGTCATCAAAACCGTGTGTAAGTTCATGAGCTATAACAACACCTATTGCGCCGTAATTTATAGCATCATCACCTTCGGCATAGAAAAACGGCGGCTGCAAAATTCCCGCAGGAAAACATATTTCATTTGTGGTGGGATTGTAATAAGCATTTACAGTTTGCGGGCTCATGTGCCATTCATCCCTGTCAACTTCCTTATTAACCTTAGACATCATATAGTTAATGTCAAAAATGTTTGAAGAAATAACATTTTTCCAATATGATTCGTTTTCATTAACATCAAGTGCAGTATAGTCGCGCCACTTGTCGGGATAGCCGATTTTTACAAGTGTGGTTGATAATTTTTCCTTTGCACGTTGCTTTGTTACATCACTCATCCAGACATTAGTTTCAAAGCGTTCACCCATTGTAGCCATTACGTTATCTACAAGTTCCAACATTCTTTTTTTGTATGATGCGGGAAAATATTTTTTTACATAAATTTCGCCAAGACCTTCTCCCATAAAGCCATTAACAGCATTCATAGCCGTTTTCCAGCGTGGTTGCTTTTCTTTTTTGCCTTGAATTTTATTTCCGTAAAAATCAAATCTTGCATCTTCAAAATCATCACTCAATGCGCTTGCTGCAACTCCGAGAAGATTCCACTGGAAATATGTTTTTAATACTTCAATATCCGTTTTTTCAAACAATACGCCTACTTCCTTTACAAAAGGTATTTGACCAACCGATACTTCGCTTATGGTTACGCCTTCGGGCGCAAGGGCTGCAAGATATTCCGCCCACTTTATCTGAGGACATAATTTTTGCAAATCTTCAACTTTCATTTTGTTGAAATTCTTTTGCGGATTTCTTAATTCTACTCTTGAGTACATTGCCTTTGCGAGGGCTGTTTCTACTTCCATTACCTGCTTTGCTTTTTCTGCTGCAACTTCGCTGCTGTATTCACAGAGAGAAAATATTTTAGTAATAAAGTTGATGTATGCTTCCCTTATCTCTTTGTTACGTGCGTCATCAAGCAAATAGTAATCGCGGTCGGGCATGCCTATGCCTGCCTGATAGAGTTGAAAGAGATTTATTTTGCTGTTGCTTTCATCAGGCGCAACATAGTAAGCAATAAAAGGGCTCGCGCCGATAGTATTCAACTCAAGCCATTTTGCAAATGCCTCATCACGGGTTGATATTTTTTCTATCGCGGCAAGTTCGTCTTTTACCGGTTGATAGCCTTCTGCATTGCGCTTTAC
>JAISVE010000069.1 GCA_031271725.1 Bacteroidales bacterium | reverse complement strand
AACTTATGTAGTTGAGGTTAAAGCTGAAAACGGCAAGGTTTCAACCACAAAAGTTATCAAGAAGTAAGCTATAACTTTTATTTTATAAAAACACCCGCATGAATTAAAACTCATGCGGGTGTTTTTTATTCTTGCCTGATTATTTCAAAAAACAATTGTATCTTTGTATTGGCATTTTGTCCCTAAAAATATAATTAATCGGGGACAATAAAACAATAAAAGGATATGCAAACAGTAATAAATAAGATAGAAAGTAAAATAAAAAATTTCAAGCGCGGAAAAATATTTTTCATTGATGATTTTGCTGATTCAGGAACACCTGAAGCCATTAAAAAATCATTACAACGCTTGACTAATTCCGGCTTACTCGTGCGACTTGCCAATGGAATTTATTGGTATCCTAAAAAAGAAAAGGAGTTATACGGCATAAAGATTTCGGGCAAGCCTACGCTTGACGAAATTGCGAGAGCCATTGCCAAACGAGATAAGGCTCGTATTGTTCCCACAGGCTTACACGCACTTAATTTGCTTAATCTATCTGCACAAGTACCTGCAAATGTGGTTTATTTGACAAATGTAACACCAAGAAAAATAAATATTGGCAATGGAAAGGGAATTTTATTCAAGCATACTTTTGAGGCTAAACGATTGGCGTATAAGTCTGAATACTTAATGCTTATTGTTTCCGCATTACGGGAAATCGGAGAGAATAACGTAACGAGCGAACAACTTGCGATTATTAAAGGGCATTTTTCGCATATTACAAAACAGGAATTTGAAACAGATATAAAACTTATACCTGTTTGGATTCGCAAAATACTTTTAGCAATATGATGTTTTTACAACTTCCCGAAAATGAAAGGATTGAGTTAATCAATCAAATGTACGAAGATACGAAACTGCCACAGGTTATTATTGAAAAGGATTTATGGGTAACAGCCGTTTTGCGTGCATTATTCGCTTTGCCTTATGCTGAAAATTTATCCTTCAAAGGTGGTACATCTTTAAGTAAATGTTGGAATTTGATAGAGCGATTTTCGGAAGATATTGATATTGCAATAAACAGGGAATATTTTGGATTTATTGGTAACACTTTTACTGTTAAACAAATCAGCAAAAATTTACGAAAATCGGCTTGCAAGTTTATTCGTAACAATTTACAATTTGATTTGGCAAATCAAATGGAAGAAAACGGCATTCCCACAGATTTGTTTTCTGTAAAAATGAATATCACACCAATAACCACCATTGACCCTGAAAAAGTTTTCGTGGAATACAAATCTGTTTTCAATGCAAGTCCATATATTAAAAACACTGTCATTTTAGAAATTGGCGGTCGCTCAATGAAAGAGCCAATACAAAAAACTGAAATACAATCGTTTATTGATAAACATTTTTCACAAGCGATTTTTGCTGAAAAATCTTTTGAAATCAATGTTGTTATTCCTGAACGAACATTTTGGGAAAAAGTTTGTTTGTTGCATGAGGAGTTTTCCAAGCCAAGCGAGCAAATACGAGTAGAAAGAATGAGTCGCCACCTGTACGATTTGGCAAGAATGACAGACACGCCCATTGCTGACAATGCATTGGCAAACAAAAACTTGTTTCAATCAATCATTGCACACCGCCGTATATTTATAGCAATGAAGGATTTTGATTATAATACGCTTTCACCGAAAACAATAAAAATTATTCCTCCTGAAAGCGTAATTGCAAAATGGGAAGATGACTACAACAAAATGCAAACAATGATATACGGAAAGTCGCTATCATTCAGCGAAGTAATAGATAAAATAACAAAATTAAATGAAAAAATAAAAAGTTAATTACTGCTTATGATTACCGCTACTTCTTAACAAATTTAATGCTTTGGCTGCCGTTTTGCAGCATATAAGTACCGCTTGGCAAACTTAATATATTGAGCTGTATTCTTCCCAAACCGGCAGTGTTGTGCTGCATAATAATTTTGCCTTTCATATCAATAATGCTTACCAAGCCCTTCACAGTGCCGTCAATATTAAGGATATTATTTGCAGGCACCGGATATGCACGCAGGTTATTGACCACTTTCCCAAGCACCGGAATACTTCTGGCACCTTCCGTTATATCTATGTGAGTGATACCAAGATAAGGATTGACTGCATAGAAAAAGCTAACCCATTCATCCAAACTGAATTCTGTTGGATAAATTGCCAAAACATAGTCGCCGGAATTTTCTACCGAGAAATTTATGCTTGCCGTATCGTAATCGGAGTAGTCCGGCTCTCCGTTAATAATAGCAGCATTTTCTACCGTGTTTATTTCATTAAACGAAGCAAGTGTCTTAAAATTTTGTACAAGATCGCCAGGCTTGCCTATACGGACATCAAAAGATGTGTATGACCTTCCCAGAGTTACTCCCATTCCCGGAAATACTTGTCCGTCATATTGAGGGTAGGAATTTCCCCAATAGCCGATATTGACATTATAGGTTTTTCCTGCTTCAAGTGAAACACATTTGCCCATTAAGCCTACACCGGGAAGATTTTCCATTTTTCTCATGTACAAGTACTCGCCAATATTTATAGGCATCCATGCGCCTTGTCCATCCCAATTCTCAACGTCATCCGGATTTGCAAAATTAGAGATAAAGGGTGTTTGAGTATTTTCAGTTGTATGTATTGTAAGTTGCACCGTATCGTCTTTGGTAATATCGGAGTTTACTGCTATATGTAGAGTATTTGTATTTGCTAATGTAAGATCTAAACTGTCGATATAAACCGTAATGCTGCCGTAAGCGTCAATTGCTTCTTGAACTTCGCCGGACTTCCATTCACTATTATTAAGTTTATAAGAGAATTTCCAGTTCTCTTCGGAAATACCATTACCCTTATTTTCTATGGTTACGGCAACCTTTGCCGATTTCGGCATTTCGCAAGAGGCATAGACGCCTATCCATTCTGCGGCAGTAATAGCTAAATCTTGAGCAACAACAGGCATGCCTGTATCAACAATTACATAGTCCACATAGAGCCAGCGCATACCCACTTCCGATGCTGCCTTTATAGCTATATAATAGTTGCTGTCGCCTGAAGCTGTGAATGTAAAAATTCGTTCAAGCCAGGTTGCTCCCACATTAGACACACTGTAACCACCTATAAGTTTCATAGATGCAGGGTTGGGGTCTGTACCGTAATATGCCTCAATTCTCTCGGGAGAGGAGGCAATCAATGCCTTTGCCGATGCAATAATATGGTAATTTTTTCCGGCTTCAAGAGCAAATGGCGATAAGGTAACCAAATAATCATTTCCGGGATTGTCGCCTGCCCAATATACCGCACAAATATTAGTGTCATCCAACTTTGCCATCTTCCAATACCCATACAGGGGGTCGCCGTCACTGTTAAGGTCAATGATATTCCATGCACTGTTTGTGAGGTCAAAATCATCTCTCCATGGAAGCGGCTGTACATCAAGTGCACTGATTATAGTTGCTTTTAATGTATCGGAAGTATGAACTCCTGCAACAATCCATGCCTTTAGCGTATATTCCCCTTTTGCCGAAAGATCAATAGTAAATTCCGTACTGTCTTTTTGCTGATATTTCAAATTTCCGCTATATGATTTTTGAAATACCTCCTCATTTACTTTAAGGTATATGCTTGCTTCCGTAAGGTCGTTTTGCCCTATGCCCGAAAAAACAAGCCTGACTGTTTCGTTTGTTCCGAGTGAAGCGGAATTACTTGGTTTTATTATATTATCAATTTTTGCACCTGCGGGCGGAAATTCCAGAAAATAACCCGTGGTAGGACCGCTAATATTGTCCAGTCCCTGAACAAGACAAATTTCATAGCGGTAGCCATCCTTAAATTCATAGTTCTGAAGATTGCCAAAAGGCATAACATCATCAACAAAATTTTCATGCGACCAATGATTGGCTTTGTAACTTGTATGTACCAAATCATATACTCCCGCAGATATTTTGAAGACGGTGTCTATAACAGTCCAGCCTCCTTTGAAACTGCCGACTGTTGCGGGAAATTGATATATTGCATCATTGTAAACATTTTGAAGAGTTGTGCCGCCGGTCTTAAATGCCTGTACGAATTCTATCCAACTATGCTCTCCCTCTGCAAGATCCATGTTAAGATAATCCTTATCATAAAATACAAAAGTTGTGTACATGTCTGAAATATTGGGATTGGCGAGCATCTTAACATTTATAACAGCACCTTCCGCAACTGTTTCGTCAGTAACAGTGAGGTTAATTACTATTTTGGCTTTTATATCGCCTTCCACTTTAACGAGAATAGTGTCTTGATACACGCCTTTTTTGAGAGGCTGAATAAGTCCGGCACTTACTCTTACATTAAAACTGACGCTTGTGTCGGTGCCGACAACGAAGCTAAACAGCGTACCGGGCTCTCCGTTAAGTTTTAAGGTTTGAACACTTGACATTGTGCCTGTACTTGGAGATGGCGTAAGAACAACTTGGGATTCGGGATTGCAGTTGTGCGCAATAAATTTAATGGTTTCAGAGATAAAACTCCCTTGGTTGGCAACGGTAGTAGAATAGTTTTTAATGTTGCCGCCTTCTACTTCAAAAGTCGGAGTTTCAGTTTGTGCTTTAACAGGAATGCTTGATATTAAAACCAACATTGCAACTGTAAGAATGATTTTAAGTTTCATGAGTTTGTTTTTATTTGTTTGTTTTTGAAGTTGTGGCTTAATGGTCAGATGTTATTTCATCACTTTTTTATAAACGTTTTTACTACTTGTTTGTTATTGCTGTTTATAATTATAATATGTGCACCGCTGTTATAACTTGAAATATCTACGCGCTGCCTACCCTTTTGCTTTGATTTTGCAGAAAGCAACTGTCCTGAAATATTGTAAATCCTGTAGTTGAAATATTCGTTAAGGTCAACATCAAAATTTATTATATCAATTGCGGGATTGGGATAAACGCTAACATTGAAGTCATGCAAATTCCGAATGTCTTCATTGCTTAACTGAGTAAGCACACTGTCTATTGCTCTTTTTGCATTAACTAATCCGCCTATTTGCATCGAAGCTGAATCTTCCCGTATAGAAGTTGAAATCAAAAGTTCTTTTAACCATTCAGGAGTTTTTATATCCCTGTGTATGCCATCGTATGCGGCAGAAAGCACTAAGGCTGCAACACCCGAAACCATCGGACAAGCCATAGATGTACCTGATAATGCCGCATATCTTGAATTCGGAACACAGCTCATTATATCACCACCCGGAGCACATATTTCTACATAACTCCCATAGTTTGAAAAAGACGATTTAGTGCCCGTTTTATCAATTGAGCCGACTGCAAGTGTCGAAGAATAGCCGGCAGGATAACTTGTATTATTCGTATTATCATTTCCCGCTGCCGCAATTATTAAACCGCCTTTCATAGCACCTCCGCCGCCATAATCCTTAAAATAATTAACTGCCATCGAAATAACAGCCGTATTTTCATAAGCACCCCAACTGCATTGTGCTATTGCCGCACCGTGATCTGCTGCATAGAGCAAAGCATCACAACCTTTCTGGGTTGATATATTCATTTCTTCCCCTGTTCTGAAAACCATAAGGCTCACACCTTTTTTATCGTCCCAACCGCCGGCAATACCTGCAACGCCTTTGCCGTTATTGCTGCGCCCGGCAATTATGCCGCCAATATGAGTGCCGTGCGATTCTCTTACATTGGCAGGTAATATATTCGGGTTATCATTGATAAAATTCCAGCCGACAGTATCGTCTATATAGCCATTATTATCATCATCCTTACCGTTCGGAATTTCACCCGGATTATGCCAAATATTCCCTTCAAGATCTTCATGTGTTGATTGAAAACAATTATCAATAACAGCCACAATAACTCTTGAATCGCCTGTTGTAATATCCCAGGCAGGCAGCACATTTATATCCACACCCTCATATTCCTCATTGTATAAAGCCCACTGACTGGTCAATCTGGGATCATTCGCCTTAGCGTTTGATTTTGCCAAAACCGGCTCTTCTGCCAATTCTATTATATCAACAGCAGCAAAATCTGCTATAACGGATTTTATATCGCTCCCGCTGTTTCCGCTATCAAAACTTAACTCATAAAATAAATCGGCATCATGCTTTTTATGCCTTTCCTCAAACTTTCCTGCGTAGCGGAATACTCTCTTGAGATCAAATACTTGATATTTTACACATAATACATCAAATTGCGGAACATCAAGTTTTAGAGCCCTTCCCTGCTTGCTTGTCCTTATGCTCTTTGTCTGATCTAATGTCCTGCCCTCAACAAAATCTCTGTTAAACTTAACAATAACTTTGTTCGCGCTTTGTCCGGCTGCAAAAGCAAAACCGATAAGCACAAAGAAAATACAAAATAAAATCTTTTTCATCTATACATAATTTATTGCTTCACCACCTTGACAGCACTTACTCCATTCGCTGTGCGAATACGCACAACATAATATCCTGACGACAATGCTCCCATATTAACAGTCTTCGTATTGCCTTTCTGTACTTTCATTACCCTGCCGCTCAAATCTATCACAGCAATTTCATCAATAACCGCAGTTGTTTGAATATTCAAAACATTCGTAACAGGATTGGGATAAACCCTGAAATTCTCTTTGCTTTCTATAACAATACCGGTCTTAACCATTTTGAAATTGATTGTTGATACGGCAGAAACTCCCGACGAATAAACAGCCTGCACGCCTGCTGTATAACTGCTGTCTTTAACGAGATTGCCAAATTCATATCTCGCATCCGCAACTCCCGAAGCAACTTCCTTTCCCTCAAAATAAACAGTAAAGTTATCGAGCGACTTACTGCCTGAACCGACACCGGAAACCTTCCCATCGGGAATACCAAGGAAAATATTGTCAAGCATAAGTGCAAAGGTGTTTTCCGATACGCATACAATAGCAACATGTATGTCTTTTCCGTGATATGCGCTCAAATCATAAGTATATTCCATCCATCCGTCAGGTACTTCAACGTAATCGCCGTCTGAGATAACTGTAAAATCGGCAGGATTGGTGCCCGTTGTAGAAACTGCTATCCTCATTCTCTCCAAACCGTAAGTCGAATTCAAAGACTTTGCCCAAAAATTCAACAAAGAGCCCTCAATCACGCAAAGTTTTGGTAAAATCAACCAATTATCACCCTGCCCCAACGAAGAAAAGCAAGCCAAATATTTATCTCCTTCGTATGCCTGCGCACCCGGTATTTCTATCGGCGGCACTGAGGCAGACGGATTAAAGACTATATACGAACCCTTATAACCTTGATTGGGATAGTAGTAATCTGTGCCCTGACCATTATTTTCAATTGCATAAGTTGCTCCGCTATCTCCATCATATAAGGTATAACTTCCGATATTTTCAATAATAAAGTCTTCGTAGCTTTCAATGTCATCAAAGAAGTTATCCGAAGGCTTGTTCCAGGTAAATATTGCCGTATTGTTTTCAACATTCGGCTTAACCCTCAACCCGAAAGGATCAAGGATAATTTCTATCAATTCCGCATTATGAGATAATCCGCTGCGGTCAATAACTACATTACTTGCCGAATATGGCTCAAATCCTTTTTTGATAACTGATATGCTGTAGGTGCCTTTCCATATATCGGGGAAGTTTACGGCTGCCCCTGTTGCCGTATGCGTGTAAGACCATATTGTATCATCCTGGTTACTTAAACTAATAACGGCACCACTTAAATCATCTCCCGAATTGCTTGAAAGATTAACCGTAAACGGGAACTCTATATCCTTACCCAATATACCGCTAATTATGGCATTAGATAACCTGTCGCCGGTATATTTGCCTTTTACTGCATATTGATAGCCACCCTGCGGCAGTGCGCTCCAAGTGTTGTCGGTATAGAAAGTGTCGGTTGTTTCGCCAAGTTCCGTCCATGCTCCTTCTGCCTGTCCGCGCTCTAATCTGTAAACCTTGTAGCCGAGAGGAGTCGGCTTGGGAGCCGCTTTTTGCCCTTGCAATTTTGATTGAGGCTTTGCGCCTGCTTCTACATTTACATTGGCTTTAATCATAAATACGCCGTAAAGCCCGTTGGTCTGCTGCTTGAGCGTTCTCCAGCCGATTTCGCTATTGCAATACCAATCAGTTCCCGCATCAATATTAAATCCGTTCAAATCAAATCCTATAAAATTTGTATTTCCTGTTCCTGCAGCCCATTTTACCATAGCATAAAAAACACCTGAATAAGGGAGGTTGTTTATGGGAACGTTTACCCAGCCGGATTCGCCATCAAAACCGCCAAGATAAAAAGGCTCGCTGCTGCCTGTTAATTGCCTGTTTTCATCAAAGATTTCTACAGTCAGCATACTTTCGGAAACCTCACTGCCGTCTATCGGTTTAAGTGCCAATATATCAATGCTTGTGATTTCGCCGACTTCCTCCATATCAAACTTACTGCCATACCATACGTCAATATCAGGAGAAGCACTGCGGAAGCCGCTTTCATAACTGCCATCGGCATAATAATAGTTATCTGCCCTGTAGCCGAGAGGAGCAGTCCAACTGACATCTACCTTGCCATTACCCTGTACAGCTGCAATATTATTTGCAGAAAGAGTTCTATCCCAAAGCATCAAGTTATGACTTGTATCTCCGTTAATAACAGAAGCCACTGAATCATAAGGTTCATATCCCGTTAATCTCGCCTGAATACTGTATGTTTTGGTAGAATAAATGCCCGGAATGGAATAGTTGCCCTGCGCATCTGTGGTTGCCGTATAGTTTGCATATCCTGAAAGCGTTATTTTAACATCTGAAAGCCCTTCGGGAGCATTGCTTCCCGTAACCTTGCCGCTAACGGTATATTTCGGTATATGCGTCAATTCTATGTCTTCGAATGTTGTGTCGTTTGCAGAAACAGTAACCGGAACTGTTTTTGTAAAATAGCCGAACTTGCTGACTTCTACATTATATGTACCGGGCTTTAGATAAGGAAATTCATACTCTCCGTTTGAGCCGCTGTTAACGGAAAGTGCCTCGCCGATAATTTGGATTTTTGCATCTTTTATAAATCCTGCGGCATCTTTCACAACACCCGATAAAGCACCCAAACCCTCTGTATTTATAAGGAATGCGGTATTGGGAATACCTGAGATGTTTTCACTGAAACTTGGAGGATTTGCAGGATCTATTTGCATTGAATACAAAGTTGCATATTGTATGGAGCGGTTCGATTTCGGATATGCAGTACCTGAAAAGTTATCATCCCATCCACCGTAGTCCGAATCTTTTCTGTGGGAATAAACTACCAAATTTTTGCCGGTATATTTATAAGCACTGTCCAAGGGCACGGCAACTTGATACTTTCCTGCAGGAAAGCTCAAAACTCCGTCATACACTTGCTTTAATGCTGACGGCTCAATCCAGCCGTCAGTGAGGTCTTGCTTGTCTGTTTCGCCTATCCATACCGTAATACCTACATTTTGCAAATTCACACCTGTATGATATATATCTGCCGTATATATCAATGAACGTATTTCACCACTGTTTGTTTTCAGTTCATTGGGGAAGTATAATGTTTGCGACAAACTTTGTCGATAGGCAAGATTATAGGGATATTTATATTTCTCTACCGTATCTGTTCCTACGGCAAAACTCTTAACAGTAGCTGGTTGAACGGTTATCCTGTATTCCGATGTTTTGTTATTCGGCATAAAAAGATCTCCGTTTAGAACAACTTCACCGTAGAAAGATGATGTGCCTTCCATATTAAAAGTGAAAGGAAATTCAAAATTTTTGGTTTCGTCGGGAGCAATAGAAACTCCCACTTTGCTTGCCACAGGCGCAGTTTCACCTTTTTTCATCAGGTTTACGGTATATGATGTTTGGGTTGCAGAGCCTAAATTTTTCACGGATACCGTATAATTTTGGGCTGTATTTATAATTGGTACCGGATTTCCCTGAATCGAAACAGCAGCAAGATCTTTTTCGGGATGAGTGCCTATAATAATATCGTCCAAATAAGCCGAAATATCTTGATGAGGAGTCGGCTCAAATACTATTTGCACTAAACATAATTCATTAGCGTATGCACTTACATCAACATTTATGGTCTTATAATCCGGTGAAGGCACATGCCCTCCTGATTCTACAGACAGTAGATTTGCCCATGTTGCGCCATTATCTTTTGTTATAAACACTGCATATTCTACTGAATTTGCAGGAGCAGGAGAAAAATCCGAGCTTTTAAGTATTTTGTACTTAAAAGACATTGTCGGCTCCGTGCCCATTGCTATATAACAACTTTGTAAGCCGCACTGCGGTTGATTATCATGCAAAAATGCACTTGCGCAAGGGCTGTTGTCAACACCGCCTTGATCCAAGCGAATCATACGCACACTGCTCCAGCCGGCAGGTATTGCATCATCAAAATTTTCCTTGATATAAGGAGTTACTATGGCAGATGCTACTGTAGCAGTAACCTTTATTGTGTCTTTGGGAGTTTCGGAGTCATTTGATACAAGTACAAATTCTCCGTTATAAAAACCATTGGGCAGGCTTGGGGCATCAAGCGACACATCAATAGTTTTTGTTTCCAGGGAATTTATAGTCAGCGGCAAGCCAGTAACCGTAAGTTCGGAATTTGACGAAACGGCTTCATTAACCGTTAAAGTTGCTTTGCCTCTGTTTTCAATGCTGTATTTAGCTTTATGCGACCATGGTAAATTATTATAAACAATGCCGAGAGCAAAAGGATTATCACCATAGATTATAGGAACTACAGGAGCCGGAGCGATTGAAATATCATCCAGACTAATACCGTTGGCATTCCATAACCATGCCTCAAAAGCTATATAATAATTGACTGACGGATTGGGAAGTTCCATTACTCTTTCCATCCAGTCAACAATATTGCCTTTAAATTCCCAAAGTAAATTCCATGTTCCTCCTTCAGAGGTCTTATAATATACTTTCAGGCTGTCCATATTATCGCCATACGCAGGTTGTTTGTGCCAGAACTTTAATATGGGATCTTCTACTCCGCTTAAATCTATCTTTGGAGATATTAAACGTGTTTTGTGTCCTATTGCGAAAGGTATGGATATTTTGCGGTTTCCGCTGTGCGCATCTCCTTCGGTAACAAACCATGACATTGTTGCTGCAATATGTTGTTGCGTCCAGCCGGCAGGATTCGTATCACCGATATTACAACTCTCAAAACCTTCGTTATATGGAAAAGTGTTGATGGTTTGCGCGTGCAGCACTGCCTGCAATGACAGCACAAAAATTGCTGTTAGTAATAATAATTTTTTCATAGGTATTTTTTTAGATGACAGATTGTATAGATGCGGCTTGAGTTTGCCTTTCTACTGTATTTTTCGGATTTTGCAGATTTTGGTAAAGAGTGAAGCATCAGAACTGTATTTTCGTGCTAATTTACAAAATATTTTTACATTTTACCTGTTTATACAAATACTACTTGCAAAACTGATAATTTTCAGCGAGGGTTACAGAATTAAGCAAGAGGGTTACTGAATTAAGCAAGGGTTACCGAATTAAGCAGGTTTACAGAAAATCAAAAAACGGTGGCAATATTTACTAATTTTGCAAAACACAATAAAACACGTAATGTGTACACTTTCGGCAGAATATATATACTTTCGCAAAATTAAAATTAAACCAAATAGTCACCACAGGAAATTTTTATACATCTGTGTTTTGTCTATGTAATTAAAAACATGTAAATTTATATTATGATTTGCATTATAGGACCGACTGCTTCAGGTAAAACCGCACTCGCTGTTGCTGTTGCCCATTGGCTGAGCGGCGAGATTATAAGTGCCGACTCAAGGCAAGTTTATCGTGGTATGGACTTGGGAACGGGTAAGGATTTGTCGGAATACAGTGGCTCTCGTGGCGAGGGCATGGCTGTTCCTTATCATCTAATTGATATACTGCCTGCAGGCGATAAGTACGATGTATTCCGCTATCAGCAGGACTTTGACGCTGTATATTCGGATATTGTCTCGCGGGGCAAGATGCCTGTTTTATGCGGCGGCAGCGGGCTTTACATTGAAGCAGCGATAGGCACTACAAACTATGTTCCCGTGCCTGTGACTGAGGAGTTGAGAACGGGGCTTGCAGAACGTTCTTTGGACGAATTGTCTGAAATACTCACAGACTTGCTTGGCTCCGAGGCTCTGCATAATCACACCGATACCGATACTCGTGAACACGCCCTGCGTGCCATCGAAATTGCCACATATAAAAAACAAAATCCTGTTGCCAAGCGTGTTCCGCCGCCATATCAACTTTTCACTTTGCATTTCGAGCCTTCGATTTTGCGCTCACGCATAAAAGAACG
>JAISVE010000110.1 GCA_031271725.1 Bacteroidales bacterium | reverse complement strand
ACCTGCAGGCTTGTATATAGTAAGTGTTGTAAATGCTGAAGGTCGTGTTTCACAAAAAATAATTAAAAACTAAAACAAACAACAATATGAAAAAGACTTTATTATTATCAATTTTATTTGCAGCCGGTACGTTTGGTGTGAAGGCACAGAGTTCCGATGAGCCGGTATTTCAACGTACAATGCATATTTATCGTGGTGGGAACGATGTGCCACAAAATATTCCGGTATCTGATGTCGATAGCATTACTTTCAGTTTAGATGAGTTGATATCTGTGGTAGAAGTTTCTGACAGCACTTATAGCGTGGGCGGTGTTTTCTTTACAATGAAAGGGGTTACAGGCGGCAGTTTTACAATGGGCTGCACAGCCGAACAGGGCGATGATAGTTACAGCAATGAGAGTCCTGCTCATAATGTAAATTTATCAAGTTATTCTATAGGTGAAACCGAAGTAACACAGGAATTGTGGGAGGCTGTAATGGGCAAAAGTTTGTCTGAAATAATTTCTGAGAATGGCTGGGACAGTTCCGGCATAGGTGATAATTATCCAATGTATTTTATAAGTTGGAATGATATAGTGGGTACAAGCAGTTCAACTGTTGCTTATACAATAAAGGGTGTAACTTATTATCAAGACGGTTTCTGTTATAAATTGTCTCAACTTGTGGGCGGTGGCAAGCAGTTTCGTTTGCCAACTGAGGCAGAGTGGGAGTATGCAGCCAGAGGCGGCAGTTTAGCAGAAAGCCAGACCAAATATTCGGGAAGCAATGCAATTGGTAATGTAGCTTGGTATTCTGATAATTCGAGTAATAAAACTAATGAAGTTGCAAGCAAGGATTCAAATGCTTTAGGTTTGTATGACATGAGTGGTAACTTATGGGAGTGGTGCAGTGACTTTTATGGAGATTACAGCAGTAGTTCTCAGACCAATCCTACAGGTTCTGTAAGTGGCTATACCCGCGTGCTTCGCGGTGGTGGTTGGAACGGTGGCGCGAGGGACTGTCGCGTGTCTCGCCGTATCAATGACGCCGGTCCTACTCCTCGCTTCAACAAGTTCGGTTTTCGCCTTGCTGTCAGTTCAAATTGAGCCCGGAAATAATTCAAAATCTTACACTGTGAGCAAACATTTGCTTTTTTCTAAACTTAGTTGTAACTTCGCTTTGTCGTAGCGCACGGTAACTGAAAGGTTGCTTAATTTCAGGGTCGGTAGCGGCAGTGATAGCAAACGTCACTTAAAGGGTGCGCTCCTTTTTCCACAATAAAGATTTATTGTTAAAGAACTCCGTCCTATAAGGTACGGAGTTTTTTATTTCATAAAACTCTTTTTTTGCAGAATAGTTTAACTCTATTACCGATGACTTAGTTTTTTCTTTTTCTTTATTGTAGATAACTATAAAGTAACATCCTCTGTCTGCTTTATAAATCCTGTTAAAGGAGCCTGCAACTAATCGGATTATATCAATTGCAGAAAGCCCTAATTGCTTTAATTCTCGAGAGTGTCGAGATACAACGTGCTTTATATGGTTTTCATCAACGTAGATGTCAGCTGCTTTCATTCTTGCAGCCTTTGCAATAGGCATTGTAATTCTGCCCACTTTTGTGAATGTTTTATCAATATTGTTTCTCATTGATTGAATAATTTCGCGCATTATCATGTCAGGTTTGCTTCAAGTCCTGAATCATTCTTTTCAGTTCCTCATACTCACTTCGTTTAATAGAGCCTTCACTTTTGACGGTGCGTTTTATCTTAGCAATACCCAAGTTTACTTCAAAAGAAGTTTCTGCTGATGTTGGCTTACCTGAAAATAGAAGTTCATTTAGCAAACTTCCTGTATGCTCTATAATTTCGGGCTCAATAGTTTCAATAGTTTCCGGTGTTATAGCGTTAAGCGTTTCTAAATTTCTCGCAACCTCGCGCAGTTTAGCGAATGCTTCTACAATAGCAATTGTTGTTTGCGTTGCTCGCTCGCTTTTCAGAATAGTTGCAAGCATATACAACCCTCGCTCGGTGAATGCTTTTGGCAGTTTATTTTTTCCTCCCCAACTTGAAGTCAAAAATTTTGACTTCAAGTTTTTCCATTCTTCCCCATCTAATGATAAAATGTAGCCATCGGGAAACTTTTCAGGATTGTTTTTTACCGCCTGATTGATTTCTTTTGTTTCCACACCATAAAGTTTAGCAACATCGCTATCGAGAATAATTTGTTGCTCTCGAAGTGAAATAATTTTGTTTTGCACTTCCTCGAATTTGATAATCTCATTTGTCATAATAAAATGTTTTAATTATATTTTATATTGGGTACTATCCCCCCTATATATAAATAACGCACTCATTTGCGAAAAAACAATGAAAAGTGATTTTTTAAGAAAAAAAAGTTATAATTTGCAGAAAGCCAAGAGCAGATAATTCTTAAAATTTATTAAATCCGCAATTATAAGCGGACTTTTCCTTAATTTTATGGCATCGGAATATCAGATTGCAACCTTTTGCAACTCTCATCCGTCATAAGCATATAAAATAAATTTAAGCGGAGTTCCGGAACTTCGTAATCACTTAACTTAAAAATTACAGTATTATGAAAAAAATTATCTTATCAATCGCATCCGCATTTGCGGTCTTTGCAATCGGGCTAACATCGCTAGCTTCTCTGTACGCTCAAACGTCTGAAACATCTCAAACAGCGCAATCAATCAAGACCGCTCAGGTTACGGAAACACAGGCACAAACTACCGACAGCGCATCCAACTACAGCCAACTTACAGCCGACCAAATCTATAGCCTGGAAATGGAAAAATTACGCATGAAAAATAATAATTCTACCTCAGTGGAAGACGTGGCTGTTCCTCTAATTGTTTTTCTTTTTCCGGTAGCAATTATCTTTTTAGTACTTTTCTATGCCGCTAAAGACAAAAAAAGAAAGTATGCCCTTATCGAAAAAGCCATTGAAACAGGGCAACCGCTACCTGAATTAAATATTAAAAAGAAAGAAAAAAATGCTTTCTATTATTTAACCAACGGCATTATTTTCACATTTCTGGGAACAGGTATTTTAGTGATACATTTTGCTAAAATGGGACCCTTGCCTGGGTTTCTCTTTGTTTTTACCGGCGGATTTTTCCTGTGTTTCGGTCTTGCATTTTTGCTGATAGGATTTATAAAACGCAGAATGGAAAAGAGAGAAAACGCTAAAAACAATGAAGAAATTTAATTGTTTAATTTTTAGCGGTGGAGGATTTAAAACTAATAAGCAGGGTACTGGTATTTGGCGACAAGCGGGCTTATGAAAGCTTGGTCGTCAAGTACCAGAGTTCCGTCAGGCGTTTCCTGTTGCATCTTTCGGGTGGCGATAAAATGCTGAGTGACGATTTGGCGCAGGAAGCATTTGTCAAAGCCTATTTGCAACTCGGCTCTTTCCGCAGTATGGCAAAGTTTTCTACCTGGATAACAGGTATTGCCTATCATTTGTATATCGACCATTATCGTAAACAGCAGAGAGAGCAGGAATATATTTCGGAAAACGCTACCTTTGCCAAAGGATTTACAAGTGCTGATAAATTTGATGCCATTCATGATGTAGAAGTGGCATTGCAGGGTTTAAGCCCAAGCGAGAGGGCAGTTGTGTTGCTTTTTTATATTGATGATATGGAAATAAAAAATATTTGCGACACACTTAAAATGCCTGCGGGCAGCGTAAAGTCGCATTTGCACCGCGCTAAAAATAAAATGAAAAACTTTTTTGAAAATGAAAGAAACATTTGGTTACAGTAAGGAACTTGACAGCAAACTGAGAGGCAAATTCAGC
>JAISVE010000132.1 GCA_031271725.1 Bacteroidales bacterium | reverse complement strand
TGGTAAGCATTATTGATATGAAAGGCAAAATTATTATGCAGCACAACACTGCCGGTTTGGGAAGAATACAGCTCAATATATTAAGTTTGCCGAGCGGCACTTACATGCTGCGGAACGGCAGCCAAAGCATTAAATTTGTTAAGAAGTAGCGGTAAAATCTTGCACGATAATTCACATATCGGAATGCTCAAACAAGTTTGGCATTAAGAAAAAATTAACATAAAACTTAAAAATTCTTAACGTTTAAGAATTTTTAAGAAAAAAAAATTGGTTCTGGAGTTTGCACGCCTTATTTTTGCAGCAATTAAAATTTGCAACAAAATGGAAACAAGTGTAGTAATCAAGCCTGAACTATCAATAATTCAGAGTAAAATACATGAGATAAGAGGGCATAAGGTCATACTCGACTTTGAACTTGCAGAAATGTACGGTACGGAAACCAAGTATCTTAAAAGAGCCGTAAGGAGTAATATGGAGCGTTTTCCCTCTGATTTTATGTTTGAATTAACTGTAAACGAATGGGAAAACTTGAGGTGCAAATTTGGCACCTCAAGTTGGGGAGGCAGCCGTTACTTGCCTTTTGCATTTACGGAACAAGGAGTTGCAATGCTTGCAAGCGTATTAAAAAGCCCTGCAGCCATAGAGATAAATATTCAAATAGTACGTGCTTTTGTTTTTATTCGCCAATATGCTTCCGGATTCGCTGAACTGAAACGAGATTTGCAGGAATATATGAGTAAAACAGATGTTAAAATTGAAGATTTATATACACTTCTTGACGAACTCATAACCCATAAACGTGATTTGGAAAGTCGCCCATCGGTTGGATTTGTATTCGGACAAGGTAAAAATAAACAAACAGACTAAACTAAAAAAAAGAAGTCCGGTTAAAAAACCGGACTTCTTTTTTTTACGATTGATAAAAGTTATAGCTTACTTCTTGATAACTTTTGTGGTTGAAACCTTGCCGTTTTCAGCTTTAACCTCAACTACATAAGTTCCATTGGGCAGAGAACGCATATCAACTTTATTACCGTTAGCACGTACAAGCAATTTACCTTGCATGTTGTAAACGCTTACAGTTTCGCAATCTGCGGAAACCGTAATAAAATCACTTGTGGGGTTAGGATATAAAGATATATTTTCTGCATTTTTAACAAAAGCATTTGAAACAGGTTCTAATTCAACAGTAACCATAACAGAGTCTGTTCTTTCGGATTCCGCAAGTACATATTGAACTGATACTTGATAATATACATCGCCAAGAGGAGCGGCTGTGTCGGTATAAACCGTAGCTTCGCTAACAGAGTCAAGCAGTTCGTTATTTCTGTATATATTGTAATGCTTAATATCAAGTTCGCTTACAGGTGCTTCCCATGATAAATTCACATCATTGCTGTATTGTGCAGCAACTTCTGCTTCGAGGTTTTGTGCAGTTGCATAAACCATATCGGGAGTGAATAATGCTGCGGAATAATATTTCCAGCCGGGTGCTGCTACATAATATGCCTTTGTCTGTGCCGGAATTATAATCTGTTTAACATTATGACCATATTGATTGCCAAATACATTATCACCACCCCATTGGTCTATAAAGGCAGCCGGAGGAACAACAGCGTTGCTTATAATGGTATCTACATTGTTAAAAGCAGTGAGACCGTTCATGCCTACGAATTTAAGGGTGGAAGGCAGTGTAACTTTGTATGTCTGCGGGCTGTCATAAAGCGACATAAAAGCATTGTCTCTAACGGTATCTACGCCTTCCGGAATAATTAAATGCGCAGGCACTTTTGAATTGGCAGCGTAAATAAGTTTGGTTCCGTCTTTGCTGAGTAGTGCATTGCCTTCTGATTTGTAATAAGGAGAATTGGCATTTGCATTTACAACTATGTATTTCAAACCGTAACCGTTATACAGATTCGCTCCCAATTGTGCATTTTCAGGAAGGTCTATAGCAGTAATAAGTGTACCGTCAATAGATTGAAAGCTTAAGAATTTAAGAGAGGTGGGCAGAGTGATGCTTGCAAGATTGCTGCAGTTTAGAAAGGCTTGTTCCCCAATGGTGTCTATAGAATTGGGCAGCGTTACAGTTTCAAGTGCCTTACACGATGCAAATACTTGAAAGGGCAATTTAGTTAGGCTGTTGCTTAATGTAAAGCCTGTTATTGAATCGCAGCCGAAGAACATACCATCGCCCATTACATTCAATCCTGAGAGATTTACTGCACCTTTAATAGTTTTAACACCTGAGAAGATACTCATGCCGAGTTGGGTCAAGTTAGTAGTGTTGCTAAAGTCAACTGTGCTGAGTTTTGTTCCCTGAAAGGCAAAATTACCAATTTTAACAAGCGTTGAAGGAAAGGTAAAAGAAGTGATAGGGCAGTTATAGAATGCATGGTTACCTATTTCGGTAAGGGCACCCTCAATGGTTATGCTTGTAATATTGGTCATGCCTTCAAAAGCACTTGTGGGAAGAACGGTTATATCCGAACCGAGAGTAACAGTGGTAAGACCTTTAGGTATTGCTACAAGTTGTCCGGATTTTAAGTAAAGCATTCCGTTCTTGCTTTCGTATTTAGCATTGCCTGCATCACAGTCAATATAGGTACCCATAAATCCGTTAAATGCTTCTCCCATTGCAGTGCTATGCAAGGAATCTACCGATGAAGGCAGCTTGAAATATTTAAGATCTTTGAGTACAACACCGAATGATTCGGCTGCTAAAAAAAGAGGCGGCAGGATTTTAATACTGGCGGGTTCTTCAAAATTAACAGCAGCTAACTTTGAGCATCCTGCAAAAAAGCTTCCTGCTGAAAGATAGATTGATTCTACTGATTTCGGGATATTGATTGTGTCCATATTTTTACAGCCGTAAAATACGGATTGCCCCATTTCCTTAAAACTCGCTGCTGTCGGGAAAATAACTTTTTTAAGAGAGGTGTCGTTTTGGAGTACCATATTGCCAAGACGTTCAAGACTTGTAAGATTGGACAGGTCAAGTTCCGTAAGAGCAGACAAACCTCTAAGAGCAGCATTGTTTATCATCTTGGTTCCGTCAGGCAACACAAGATTGGTAAGCTTCGGCAGAGATTTTACCTGTTGTGGCGGGGTTTGATTCCAGTCATTCCACTCTGCATAGAAAGCATTTACAGGAACTGTGTCCGCACCATAATTATCTGATTGAGGTCCCATCCAACCAACGGACGTACCCCCATCACCGGAAAATGCGGCAATAGTACATCCGCTAAGGTCAAGTGAAGTGAGATTTACCAAATTGTCTCGGATATTGCGGAAGTCGCGGGCATCAATTATACCTGTAACTACCAGGTCGGTTACATTGCCGGGTACTCCCATGCAAGCAGCCATAACCTTTCCATAAAGTTGACCTGCTGCGTCTGTGTTAATAGTTGTTACTCCGGCTTTCACAGGAATAGTGAAGATTAATGCAAGCCCCAATAATAACAGGGCTTTGAACTTTAGTGTCGTTTTTTTCATTGTTTGTTTTATTTAGTTAATAATTAGGTTTTGTCGTTCATTTACACTTATTTAGCGTCAATTATTTAATCGTGAAAAAATACAATTCCAAAGACAATGCCAAATATAATAATAAAATATAAAAAATACTAACTTTACAAAAATATCAGCTTAATAAAACTTGAACTTTGCATTCACAAAATAAACAAACAAACATGAAAAAATTATCTTTTATTCTGTTCACAGTTCTGCTGTGCGGCGCAAGTTGTGGCTATAGCTATGCGCAAAATATTCTGGACGAAGGCTTTGAAAACAGTATCGGCACCACTCTTCCGAGCGGCTGGAGCAAGGAGTATGTAAACTCAAGTGTTGACTGGATAATAGCAGGCTATGGCGCACATTCGGGAAGCAATGTTGCCACATTTAAGGATTTTTCCGGAATCGGTAAAACAAAGCTGGTTACTCCGTCAATGGATATAAGCGGAGCGTCAAATCCCATATTGAAATTTTGGCATACTCAGGAGTTAAGTTTTGGAAAGTTCCACAAGTTGAGAATTTATTATAAAACTTCTGCAGGCGGCTCATGGACGCTTCTTCAAGAATATCTTGAGAGTGTACCAAGCTATGCTTTAAGGCAACTTGATCTGCCCAATCCTTCAGCCGATTATTATATCGCTTTTGAAGCAGAAGGTGCGGGGGAAGGCAATATTCAATTGGATGATGTTGTTGTAATGTCAGCTCTGTCTGCACCTGTTATCGGTGAAAATGTTACGGAATTGACTTTCGGCGATGTTTATAACAATCTTCCGTTTGGAAAATATACTGCAACCTACACAATCAGAAATACCGGAACACAGGATTTGATTGTTGATTCGATTGGTCGTGCTTTAACAAATTCCGGAATTACGGTTAGCGGCTTGCCTGTAACTGTTGCTCCGTCAGAACAACAGAATATAACAGTTGAGTTGAATGCTGATGAACTGCCCGCAGGCTTTTTTAACGGTAATTTGGTGCTTAAATCAAATGACCCTGCAAATCCCGCTTTTACAATAGGGGTAAAAGCCACAGTCAAGGTTGCCCTTATAAATTCATATACTTATGAAACTTTTGAGTCAGGCGATATGCCCTCCGACTGGTCTTGCATAAATTCATTTGGGAATTGCCGTTTTGCAACGTATATTACAGGCGGTGGCGGCGGAATTGACAACAGTATCTGCATAGCCGTTAATCTCAGCACTCCGGCAGATCCCGGCGGTGCAAAGGAAACTCTGAAAACAGGCTATATCGCAATGGGCGCAAATCCGGTGTTCTCTTTTAATTACAAAGCATTGATGCGTTCAAATTTCGAATATACTGCTGTTGTTGCTGTAAATGAATTTGTGCTTACGGCACAGATTTCAAAAGACAACGGCAAAACTTGGGAAAGCATAGCCTTAACGCCAAACGTTCATGCGTCGACTGTTAATTACACGCTTGTAACGGGCGATGTAAGTACTTACGCCAATGAATTGTGCATGATACGGATCACAGTGCAAACCATAGGCAACCCTGCGGACGTTGTTCGGGCACATTTGGATAATATAACAATAGGTACAAAACCTGTTAACGACCTTGCAGCCCTGCCTCTTACAGGAAGTGCCACACCTGTTGCCGGCATTGCCGAAAACTATACGGTGCAGGTGAAAAATCTCGGCTCTGCAACTGCATTATCCTATACGGTAAACCTTATGAAAAAAGGCGAAACTTTGCCTGTTGCGAGCAAAGCGGGAGTTTCAATTGCCCATGACGAAACAAAAGACTTCGTATTTGAGTGGATGCCCGGTGCGGAAGGCGCAGCAACTCTTTACGGCGAAGTTGTATTTGCCGAAGATGAATTTTTGACAAACAACAGGACAAGTGATTTTTCGGTAACAGTTCAACCCGGCAATTCCAAAAATATAAAAGTAGGTACAGGCACGGAAAAGTTTTACTATCTGCCTTACAACACTTATTACATGCAGAGTTTAACGCAAAGTCTATACTTTCCGCACGAACTTCAAACCAACGGCGGAGAAATCCGCTCTTTAACCTATCAGGCGGAAATAGTTCAGGGGGTTATTAACTTGGAAAATATACCCATTCAAATTTGGATGGGTGAAACCGACAGGGAAAATCTTGAAGACGGTTTTGTTGATCCTTCTACATTAACTCTTGTTTATGACGGAGTAAGGGATTTTCCTGTAGGGAAATATGATGTAAGCGTAATATTGGATAGTCCCTACAAGTATAAGGGTGGAAATCTGGTCGTTTATTCGTTCAAGAAAAAGGTTGCAGACGGAGGCTATGGTAATATAAATGATGGCTTTACAAGCACTGTTTATGAAGGCTCATCGCGTTCCATATCTAATTATCTTATAGATGACGGAGTGTTTGATCCTGAAAATCCGGATTCTTTGGAAATAACCATGACCTATGACTTTATACCTAATACAAACTTTGTATTTAATTTTGATAGCGCGGGCTCTTTGAAAGGGCTTGTGGATAACGGCACAGCTGCGCTTAATGAAGCAAAGATTCGGATTATCGGAACAGGCTTGTATGCCTTGACGGATGCCTCAGGAAAGTATGAACTTCCTTATTTGATGCCCGGCAACTATCGTATCGAAGTGAGTAAGCATGGTTATTTTCCGGATACTTCGGAGGTGGTGATTACGGACGGGCTCTCTAAAACGCTTGATGTAACTTTGCTTGCCATTCCTACCTATACTGTAAGGGGTAAGGTTACAGGCAGCAATGCTCCGAACGGACTTGCAAATGTCAGCGTGAGTCTTTCGGGTTATGAACAATATACTGCCACTACAAACGCTTCCGGCGATTATACAATACCGGGAGTTTATCAAAACAACACTTACAGTATTGAAGCAAAAAAGCCCCTGTACGGCGTTTACAGTTCAAGCGTAACAGTGCTCACTGCCGACACAAGCCATAACTTGATGCTTACCGAGATTGCCTACCCTGTATTTAGCGCAGCAGCAGTTAAGTCAGGCAATGATGTTGTTGTAAGTTGGGAGGCACCTGTAGCGGCAACGGATACAGCTTATATTCTGGATGACGGTACCGATGAGAGCGGGGAAGGTGTTAAAGGCGGTTTTAATGTGTGGTTGGGAAATCAATATATAACTAATGATGCCGGCGTGCTTAAAAGCATAGACTTGTACGGACGCGGGCAGGCAGGTGCATCCGAAAAAACCGTAACTGTTGAGATATTTAATTCAAGCCGGGTATTGGTCGGCAGCAGCGAGCCTTTCCGTATTCCTGAAAATGTCTGGATCAATATTCCGCTTGCAAATATTCCTTATTCGGGCACTTTTTACGTTATGGTAAGATGGCGCGATACCGAGGGCTCGACTAATTTTATCGGTACTGACGGAAACGGACCTAACTACAGGGAAAATTTGAGCATGGTTCATGACGGCACAAATTGGGCAACATTTTCCGGTCAGGTCGGTAAGCGTTGTGTGTTTTTAATCAGACCTAACGGAGTTATTATTGATGAAAGTGTAACTCCTGCGCCGAGTGAATACACTGTTTACCGTTTGAAGAAAGGAGAAGAAGAACAGCCTGCGGACTGGACTGAACTTACTGCTACCACCGGTAAATCATATATTGATACTGATTGGAAAACTGTGACTGAAGGCATGACGTGCAGATATGCCGTAACGGCAACATATACCGGTGAAAACAATATTTCCAAGCCGGTATTGACTGCTTCGATAATTGAGGGTGGAACAGGTATTTTTGATGTTGAAAGCAAGGAAGCCTTGGCTGTTTATCC
>JAISVE010000075.1 GCA_031271725.1 Bacteroidales bacterium | reverse complement strand
ACGAATGGGGTGTTACGGCATAAATTATTTGAGCTGAAAATATCTGTATTATTAAAAGCAGAGATAAAAGGTGCTTGTTCATATAAGTGACTCAGGTTGTTTTTCTATAATTTCCTTGTAAATTTAATAAAATTTTTATTATTATTTATTATAACAGAAAATCTTTCAGCATAATAACGGAAAAATTTCCAGACAGTAACAGAAAACCTCCAGCATAGTCGGCAGGCATCTTTTTTAGCATATTTACAACTTTTAGGGCTGAATTTTTAATCGAACAGTAACCTGAATTTCTAATCGGACGGCAACCTTGATTTTTTATCAAGTAATACTTATATTTGTTAGTTGTGCACAACTTGTATCGGCTTATTAATTTTGGCACAATATTTGCAAACAATAACGAGGGTGTTTTTGTACAAACTACAGCTACAAATACAGCAATAAAAACAACTATAATATGGAACAAACCGACATCAGAGAATTAAACGAAAAAATTCAGCGCGAAAGTGCCTTTATAGACCTGCTTCTTATGGAAGTTAAAAAGGCAATTGTCGGGCAAAAAAACATGGTAGAACGCCTGCTCGTAGGGCTTCTGGCAGACGGACACATACTTTTGGAAGGTGTTCCCGGATTGGCAAAAACCCTTGCCATTAAAACATTGTCGGAAGCAATAGATGCGAAATTTAACCGCATACAATTCACGCCCGACCTTTTACCCGCAGACCTTATCGGCACACAAATTTACAGCATGAAGGACGAAACTTTCACAACCCGTAAAGGTCCGGTTTTTGCGAACTTCGTGCTTGCAGACGAAATAAACCGCGCCCCTGCAAAAGTGCAAAGTGCGCTGCTCGAAGCGATGCAGGAACATCAGGTAACAATCGGTGAAAAAACATTTGAACTTGCAAGCCCTTTCCTGGTTCTTGCCACACAAAACCCCATAGAACAGGAAGGAACATATCCGCTTCCCGAAGCACAGGTTGACAGGTTTATAATGAAGGTAGTTATCGGCTATCCCGAGAAAGAAGAAGAAAAACAAATCATCCGCCAAAATGTCGGCGGAGAGCGTGTAAAAGTCGGCAAAGTTGTTACAACGGGCGAAATTCTTTCCGCACGCAAACTTGTAAGAGAAGTTTACCTTGACGAAAAAATTGAGAACTATATTACTGATATTGTGTTCGCAACGCGCTTCCCCGAAAGATACAAGTTGGAAAAATATAAAAGCATGATTTCCTATGGCGCGTCCCCGCGTGCGAGCATCAACCTTGCCCTTGCCTCAAAAGCTTATGCATTCATTAAACGCAGAGGCTACGTTATCCCTGAAGATATTCGTGCGATATGTTTTGACGTAATGCGCCACCGCATCGGCTTAACTTACGAAGCAGAAGCGCAGAACATCACAACTGAAGACATACTGACAGATATTTTAAACACAGTTGAAGTGCCATAAAATGTGGCGTTACCGCCCGTCTGCGGGCTCACGCCCTTGACGTGCGGTCCGGGTTTTCGCCTGTATCTTTTCGTTTCGCCTTACGGCTCACCGAAAAGGATGCCGGCTCAATCCCTAACGCACGAACTACAGCAATAATAAATGGAAACAAGTGATATATTAAAGAAAGTCCGTAAAATTGAAATAAAAACACGGGGGCTGTCCAAGCAAATTTTTTCGGGACAGTATCACAGTGCTTTTAAGGGACGTGGTATGACTTTTAGCGAAGTACGCGAATATCAATACGGAGATGATATTCGCTTTATCGACTGGAATGTTACCGCGCGTTTCGGACATCCTTACGTTAAAATTTTTGAAGAGGAACGCGAACTTACATTTATGCTTTTAATAGACGTCAGTGCTTCTAATGATTTCGGCAGCACCGTGCGCAGCAAGAAAGACACCATCACCGAGATTGCCGCTACTCTTGCATTTTCCGCCATTGAAAATAATGATAAAGTGGGGGTGATTTTTTTCAGTTCAAAAATAGAAAAATTTATACCACCTAAAAAAGGCAGAACACATATCTTGCGTATAATTCGTGAAATGGTTGACTTTACCCCGCAGGAAAAAGGCACTTCGATAAGTGAAGCGTTACGCTTTTTTAAGAACGTGCAAAAACGAAAATGTACCGCATTTTTAATATCCGACTTTCTTGATAACAATTACGATGACGCTCTGAAAATCGTTGCAAAGGAACACGACCTGAACGCTATTGTTATCAATGATACCCTTGAAGCACGCATTCCAAACGTTGGACTTGTGCGCTTTTACGACAACGAAACAAACAAAACATTTACCATAGACACCGGGTCTAAGTATAACAGAGACCTTTACGCAAACGTGTTTGAAGAGCATGAAGAATACGCAAAAAAGATTTTCTTAAAGTACGGTATGCGCAATACACACATCAGTACGAGCGAGGATTATGTTAAACCTTTAATTTCATTATTTGCAAAATGAGAAAGAAGTTGTTAATAATACTTGTCATATCTCTTGCCACTCTTCTACCTGCAAAAGCGCAAGTAAGCGTTTTTATTCCAGATACGGTTAAACAGGTCGGCGATGAATTATCGCTTACATTAAGTTATACATCTTCCAATCTTGAACATATAAGATTTCCGCAAATCGCAACTGAAAATTTCTCGGGCATAGAATTTTTTCCTGTTATACCAAAGTCCGACACACTTCAAACAAAGGGCAATTACTCACAACTCGTAACATACAAATTTGCAGTTTATGAAGCCGGTGAATATACAATTCCTCCTCTGCAATTCTACATAAACCCCAACAGCCCGAGCGGACAAATTGTTTATTCGGACACATTCAAATTTACCGTTAGTTATCCTGCTGTTGATACCACAGCAGATATAAGAGATATTGCGCCCATTGAAAAAATAGGTTTCGGAGAACGTTTTGTTGAGTTCTTAAAATCGAATTGGCTAACAATTACTATTGTTGCAGTATCACTCGCCTTAATAGCTTTAGGACTTTTATATTTCCTTAAAAGAAGAAAAGACGAGCCCTTGTTTTTACGTCCCAGAAAACCTGCACTGTCACCGCGTCAAGCAGCTTTGCAAGCATTGAAAGAATTGCATGAAAAAAAATTGTGGCAACAAAATGCCATCAAAGAATATTACACTGTGCTTACAGATATTTTGCGCCAATACCTGTATGCGCGTTACGATATTGCCGCGCTTGAAATGACAAGTGACGAGGTGCTGGATGCCTTCACTGCAACTTTCCCGAACAATAAAAACGCCACACAGGATTTCGGCTTTGTACTCACAACTGCCGACCTTGCAAAGTTTGCAAAAAGCACACCGCTTCCAAGCGACAACGAAACATGTTATGCTATGGTATTAAAATATATCGAGAGCGAAACTGAAATTGAAGCCCCAAAGCAAGAACAGGAGCCGGAGCAAACACAAGAACAAAGCACAACAAAAAACACCGAAAAATAACAAACAAATATTATGAAAACGCTAAAAACCTCCTTCATTTTTGCCTTATTATTGGCAACAGCGGCAACAGCACTGCTAAACGCGCAACCACTGAAGCACACTATTGACGGAAGCTACGGAATTACGGTTTCTCATTACGATGCCTTCAAGGGCACTACCCAGAGTACTCCTATTTATGGGTGGTACGCAGACAGGGGATTTCATACACAAACAATTTACAAACTCGACTGGGTGTATAACATGACCTACTCGCGCATTTCGAAAATCACCTACTATGTGAATACGGTGGATAATGGTGATAACAATCATAGTGATGCTGATTACAATTATAATATTAATGCAGTGGTTAAGGTGGTGGAAGTGCCTGTCACGGCAAAGTTGTCGGATGGCTTTATAGACGTTTCCAAACTTCCGGCGGCAACCTACACCGGCAACCTGAGCTACTCCAACGGCGTTATGGAGTTCACCTTCAATCCGCCGCTAAGATATATGGGAGATAAAAGCTTGTTGATAGACGTTGCCGTCAAAGAAAAAGGGCCTCAGTACAGTACACATTTTATAGGAGGCACGATGCATGACGATGGCTCAAGTGACCCCACAAACCAAGACTGGAAAAAAGATCCTCGATATGGGATAAGCCGCTACTCTTATGGAGATAAACAAATCGGTGCAACCATAGAGAGAGGACAAGATAGGCTCTCTTGGTTTTTCCCAAAAATCACCTTTACCTACACGCCTTTTGTTACATACGAGATTTCTGCCTCAGCAGGAAGCAACGGAAGCATCACGCCTATCGGGGATACAGTAATAGAAGAAGGACTGGATTGCACCTACAAATTCAAAGCGGACATAGGCTATAGAATTGCCAAAGTTTGGATTGATGACACAAATAATCCGGAAGCAGTAAGCAGTGGCATCTATACATTCAAAAACTTGCAGGCTGACCACACTATTCGTGCAGAATTTGAGCGTATTCCCTATGATATAACCACAACCGTTACCAGCGGTAACGGAACTATTATTCACCCCAACGGAACAACAGGCAGCAAATACACGGCACTGCATGGCGACAGCGCAAGATTTACTTTCACTCCCAACGAAGGTTATAAAATTTCACAAATCAGAATTGACGGATATGTCAATAATACCCCCATAAGCACCGGCTACTACACTTTCAAAAACATAACGGCAAACCATTCTATTTCGGCAACTTTTGTATTGAAAGAATATAACATTGTACCATCCGTAAGCAGCGGACACGGAACAATTACTCCGTCTAATACGCTTACCTTAAAACATTTCAGCAATCAACGTTTTGACTTTAAGCCGGACACAGGCTATAAAATCGCTCAGGTTTTAATTGACGGCGTTAATAATCCGGAGGCAGTTGCTAAAGGTTACTACGAGTTTAAGAGTCTTTCCGCTCCGCACACTATTGATATTATTTTTGAGATTCTGAAATTTCAGATTACGGCTTCTATTGAGGGCGCAAACGGTTTAATCAGTCCGGCAGGCAACAGCATCGTTGAATTTGGAAGTTCGCAGATGTACGTTATTGTATCCAATAACGGTTTCTCCATTTCCAAGTTACTTGTAGATGGCACGGAACAACCCGATGCTTTCGCCGAACGGTTTTATGCCCACACATTTCACAATGTGCGGGAAGAACACACGATTAAAGCATCGTTTGGTCCAATGATCAACAAGGACAGCTTTCTTATTGCCACATTAAGAAATGATACGGCAAACCTTCATGATATTATTGAAGCATTGCAAAACGATACTGCAAATCTCAATGCAATTATTGCTGAATCATTACCATGTGATACGATAAAATGTGATACGACAGACTTCTATGCAATTATTACAGCATTGCAAAATGACACTGCAATTTTACATGAAACAGTAGAAATCTTGCAAAGCGATACTGCAATTTTGCATACGACAATCGTAATATTGCAAGCTGACACTGCAAGGCTCCATGAAATTATTATGGCATTAAGAAATAACACTGACAATTTGAATACAACAACCGGAGTATTGAAAACGCAAAATCACGCACTGTCGGCAGACAATAGCGAACTTACCAGCGACACCTTGCGCTTATATGATATGGTTATTACACTGGAACTTGAGAACGAAATTCTGAAAGATAGCATATTCCTATTACAAGGCAATATAATCCACTTGGAAGACAACATAGCTCAATCGCAGGACAGCATTGTTAAATTGCTGCAAATGCTTGCCGATTGTGCAAACGGTGACGTGGCAAATGCAAACTCAATACTGCAAGAACAAATCAATACCTATCCCAATCCTGTAACTGACAAACTGCATATTGAAACCGACCAAATCATAAAAGAAATTGTTGTGATGGATTTGCAAGGCAGGGTGTTGATGCGTCAGCAAGGAAATAAGCATGCTATAGATTTGCAATCACTTCAATTCGGCAATTATATTGTAACAATTCGCACGGAAAATGCAATTATTCCCGTAAAAATATTAAAGAATTAGTACATACATGGCAATAGGAAACGTTGAATTTTTGTATCCTTCCATACTGTGGGCACTGCTAATACTGCCACTATTGGCGGCATGGTACATATTTAAGGACAAATCAACAAAAACAACCCTACATTTTTCGCATGCCGGTTTTGACGGCAAGCAGAGAAAAACGGTCAAACAATATCTATACCCTGTTATTCCTGTACTGAGGCTGCTTGTCATCGGCTTTCTAATTGTAGCATTGGCACGTCCGCAATCAACATCAAAAAATGACGAACAGACAATACACGGTATAGATATAGTTATGGCTATGGATGTTTCGAGCAGTATGCTTGCAGAAGACTTTAGCCCCAACCGCCTCGAAGCGGCAAAACAGGTTGCCTCGGACTTTATAAGTGCAAGAAAAAACGACAGGATTGCCCTTGTTGCATTCAGCGGCGAAGCATATACACAATGCCCTCTGACAATAGACAAGGGCATATTATTAAATAAACTTAAAGAACTCAAAAGTGGAGTCATTCTGGATGGAACTGCTATCGGTGACGGGATTGCGGTAAGCATAAATAGAATAAAAAGCAGTGAGGCAAAAAGTAAAGTTATTATCCTGCTCACTGACGGTGTAAACAATATGGGAAATATAGATCCTGTAAACGCTGCCGAGATGGCAAAAGTTTTTGATATACGGCTGTATTCTAT
>JAISVE010000081.1 GCA_031271725.1 Bacteroidales bacterium | reverse complement strand
TGTTGCCGAGTATGGTAAAATGTGACAAATGACCTGCTTCTACAAGCAATGTTACCCCTATCAATATTAAAAATGCGAGAGCAAGCATTTGTATTGTAGGATTATTATTTACAAATTTACTTACGGGCGTGGCGAAGAAAAGCATTATCAAAACCGTAACGATTATTGCAGTTATCATAAGTGCCATTGCTCCGGCATAGCCGAATTCATTAAAACTTACCATACCTATAGCCGTTAAAACACTGTCTATCGAAAACACCAAATCAAGCAGTGCTATTTGCACAATAATCCAAGCGATATGAATGCTTTTTGAACGTTTCGTTTTTTCGCCTCCGTCTTCTCCGTGTGCTTCAAGTTTATGATGAATTTCCGTTACACTCTTGTAAAGTAAAAACAATCCGCCAAGAAAAATAATTATGCTCTGTCCGTTTATAGTCATTGAAAACCATTCGGACGAAACACTAAAAAGAGGTTTTGTCAGACGCATAAGCAGTGATACGCTGAAAAGCAAGCCTATCCTGCCGAGCATTGCAAAAAGCAAACCCAAATCGCGCACTTCTTTTTGCTTTTTTAGAGGTGCCTTGGCAGACATTATCGAAAGGAAAACAATGTTGTCGATTCCAAGAACAACTTCAAGGAAAACCAAAGTCAGAAAAGCGATCCACGCGCTCGGGTTTAAGAATATTTCTAATACTTCCATAATCTAAATTAATATAGTGAAAATTAAAAGTTTTTCGACTGCCATGTTTTGTAATTACCTAACGAATCATAAATAATCATGCACCTTATGTTAGTACGCTCCGCATAACTAATCGCAGTGTCTTTTCCCATACACATTATTGCAGTAGAAAGTGCATCTGCTTCCCAACCTGTTGCTGCTTTAATGGTAACACTTAATACTCCATTTGACGCAGGACGTCCTGTGTGCGGATTTATAGTGTGTGAAAAACGTTTGCCGTCAACTTCAAAATATTTTCGATAGTTGCCGCTTGTTACAAGCGAACTATCCTGCAATGATACGGTTGTTAATATTGATTGTTTGTCTTGTGCTGTAGCAGCGGGCTTTTCTATACCTATCTGCCAGCTTTCTCCGTTTGCTTTTTTACCTCGCACAACTATTTCACCCGCTATATCAACAATAAAATTCTTTATATTTTTTGACAGTAAAAATTCTGCAACCATATCGGCGCAATAGCCCTGTGCCATTGCATTAAAGTCAAGTTGTATTTCGGGATTTTGTTTTACGAGTGTGTTATTTTCAATGTGGATTTTTCGGTAACCGATATTTTTTTTTGCAGAAGCGATTGTTTCATCTGAAAAATAATTTTCCGTTCTTTTTTCTACCGCAAAACCATAGAGCGAAACAAGTGGCTTTACCGTAATATCAAAATAACCGTTTGTGCGCTCCGACATAAGTTGCGATTTTTCAAAAACATCTTTGAAGAGTGGCGACATTTTCACAATCTCATTTCGATTTATTCTGCAAAGTTCAGACGAATCATTCCACAATGAAAAAGTATTTTCAAAAGAACTCAACAGTCGGTTAATTTCCCCAACAAGTATTGTGTCTTCCTTATCTGCAACATAGTTTATGCGAAAATAAGAGCCTTGCGTTGTTCCTTCAATAATAAACTGTTTTTGTCCGGAATTGCAAGCGGCAAACATCACAAGTGCCGCAAGCAACAATACTATTAAGTTACTCTTCCTCATAAGTTACAAAAGAAGTTGCTGTTTCATAAAGTATCATGCGTTTTAAGCGCAAACGCTCCGGCAATGCGGCTTTGAGCATTGACGCAAAGTGCTGTACAAGATTTTCGCTTGTCGGCTGGAAAGGCAAAAGCAATACTTTTTCAAACTGTCCTTTCAAGGTTTCAAGCAAGGATGTGTCGTTACTTGAGTTTAAGAGTAAGGAATGGTCGAAACGATTTAGCAGGGTTTCCTGAACAACTTTTTTCAGGTTGTTGAAGTCCCATATCATACCATCATCATCTATGGCAACCGAACCGATGCAGGGCGCAATACTCACCTCCAAACGATAAGAATGTCCGTGTATATTGGCACAGGCACCTTTATAATCCTTTAAGGCATGTGCCGCTTCAAAAGAAAAAATCTTTGTAATATAAATCACCTATTGATATATTTTTACTTGTTGTTCACCTCGGGATAATAATATTGCATTTTCGGCAAGTGCCTTTAATTCATCTTCACCGGCATATATTGTTATGGGAGCAATAAACTTTGTTTTATTCTCAATTGTGTTCACCACTGCCTTATCGTATGCAAGACCGCCTGTAATAATTATAGCATCAACCTTTCCGTTTAATACTGCTGCCATCGCACCTATTTCTTTTGCCACTTGATAAGCGAGAGCCTGTTCTATCAATGCGGCTTTTTTATCGCCCTGCAAGGCTCGATTTTCTACTTCCAAAGCATCATTAGTGCCAAGATAAGACACATATCCACCCTTGCCTACAATCATTTCTCTAACATCACGCTCTGTATATTTCCCGCTGAAACAAATTTGTGCAAGCGACCATGCATTAAGCCCGCCGGCACGTTCCGGTGAAAAAGGACCATCGCCATTCAACGCATCGTTTACATCTATTATCCTGCCTCGCTTATGCGCTCCAACGCTTGTACCGCCACCTAGATGCGCTACTATAAGATTTAATTTTTCATAAGCAGTGTTATTCTCGCGCGCATAACGCCGTGCAACAGCCCTTTGGTTTAGTGCGTGAAAAATAGAGACACGCTCAACAAGAGCATTGCCCGAAATACGGGCAACATCTTCCAATTCATCAACAACAACGGGGTCTGCAATATAAGCCTTTACTTCATTTAAGCCCGAAGCGATTTCGTGTGCAATAAGCGCACCAAGATTGCTCGCATGTTCACCGTATTTTCCATTGCTCAAGTCATCAAGCATAAGTTCGTTTACCTCATAAATACCCGCCGCTATCGGTTTTAATAAACCGCCACGCCCCACTATGCAGGAGAGTTGTGAAACATCGAATTTCGCCTCATTGGTGAGAACATCCATAATAACATTTTTACGGAAAGCAAACTGGTCTGCAATTTTGTGGTAATGTGAAAGCTCCTCTACGCTATGCCTGAGTGTTTTTTGAAATATTGATGTTTCATTTTCAAAAATTGCAATTTTGGTTGACGTAGAGCCCGGGTTAATAATAAGAATGAACATAGATTTTTACTGTTTTTTGTTTTTATAACGTTAAATATATCATGTGAAGTTACGAAAAATTGTCATAACTTAGCAACTTTATGGAAGTTTTGTCACCTGTAGGCTCATTTGCTGCTCTATCTGCTGCTTTTCAGGCTAATGCTGATGCGGTTTATTTCGGACTTGGCGCACTTAACATGCGTGCCAAAGCCGCAGTAAATTTTGCCGTAAACGACTTGGCGCAGATAATGGCGCAATGCCGCGAGCATAATGTCAAAGCATATCTCGCGCTTAATACTGTTGTGTTTGACGGTGAGCTTGGAGAGATTTCAAGCATATTGAACGAAGCTGTTATTTGCGGTGTTGATGCTATTATAGCTTCCGATATTGCCGTTATTACTGAGGCGCGCAAACGCGGTTTGGCTGTGCATCTTTCCACACAATGTAACGTAACCAATATTGAAGCTGTTCGATTTTATGCACAATTTGCCGATGTTATTGTGCTTGCACGCGAACTTTCCCTTAAACAAATTGCAAACATTACGCAGCAAATTGCTGATGAAAATATCTGCGGTGCATCCGGTTTGCCTGTAAAGATTGAAATTTTTGTACATGGTGCATTCTGTATGGCTACTTCCGGTAAATGTTATTTGAGTTTGGATAATTTTAACAAGTCGGCAAACCGCGGCTCATGCTTGCAATTATGCCGCCGTCCCTATCTGCTCACAGAAATAGACGGAGATGTGCAAATTGAGGTTGACAGGGAGTATTTGATGTCACCAAAAGATCTTAAAACAATAGACTTTCTCGATAAAATCAAAGAAGCAGGCGTAAGTGTCTTGAAGATTGAAGGACGCGGGCGCAGTGCCGACTACGTAAAAACCGTCACACATATTTACAAGGAAGCAGTGCAGTCGCTCGCAAACGGCACATATAACAGCGAGCGCATTGAGCAATGGAACAAGGAACTTGCAACCGTATATAATCGCGGTTTTTGGAACGGTTATTATCTCGGAAAAAATATCGGCGAATGGACAAAGCAATACGGCTCAAAGGCTACTACGCAAAAAACATATATCGGTAAAATAACAAACTATTTTACCAACATCGGCGTTGCCGAAGTTAAAATAGAAGCAGGTGTACTCCATAAGGGAGACAATTATATTGTTATCGGCAACACAACCGGCGTTTATGAAGACGTTTTAAACGAAGTTCGCTTGGACTTAAAACCCGTAGATATGGTTAAGCAGGGCGACCTCTGTTCTATACCTACGAAGGAATTATTGCGGCGCGGGGATAAACTATACTTAGTAGAAGACTTATGAATATCCAAATCTCTGCGTTGCACTGCACTTGTGGTTCGGTCACGTACTTTACGCTCCCTTCACCACTACGTTTGTGCGCCTTGACCTTTGAATCTTCATAAGTTTTCTTAAAATGAATAAAAATAGTTATAGAAAATGAAAGCATCGGAAACTATAAATAAAGCGTGGGAAGATCGCTCGCTATTGAAACAGGCGGAAACAATAGAAGCAATCAAAAGCACTATTGAACAACTTGACAAAGGGCTGTTGCGTATTGCCGAATATAAAGACGGTGACAGTAATCCTGCTGTTATCAATGAATGGATAAAAAGAGCTATTGTACTTTACTTTGCAATATCAGAAATGCAAACAATGGAATTACCACCCTTTGAATTTTACGATAAAATTCCACTCAAAAAAGATTACGCAAAGCAGAATGTACGTGTTGTTCCGCACGGCATTGCCCGCTATGGCTCTTACCTTGCACCAAACGTTATTCTTATGCCTTCCTATGTGAATATCGGCGCATATGTTGGTGAGGGAACGCTTATTGATACTTGGGCAACAGTCGGCTCTTGCGCACAGATAGGCAAACATGTGCATTTAAGCGGTGGCGTTGGCATCGGTGGCGTGCTCGAGCCCATACAAGGCAGCCCCGTGATAATAGAAGACAATTGTTTTGTCGGCTCGCGTGCTATTATTGTTGAAGGTGTGCGTGTGGGTGCAGAAGCAGTTATCGGTGCGGGAGTTGTGCTTACCCAATCAACAAAAATTATTGATGTCAGCAGCTCGGAGCCGGTAGAAATGAAGGGTTATGTTCCACCGCGTTCCGTTGTAATAAACGGCTCAATCCCTAAAAAATTTCCCGCAGGTGAGTATGGTGTTCCATGTGCGCTTATCATCGGCAAACGCAAAGAGTCCACAGATAAAAAAACCACACTTAATAATGTACTGCGCGAGTTTGATATAAGTTAAACCGCACTTCACAGCTCAATATAATGGAAATAAACATAACCGAAAAAACCCTCGACATAGAAAAAGTAGTACGCAGCAAATTCAAGCGTATGCCCGGCTTTATAATTCGCTACCTGAAAAAAATCCTGCACGAAAAAGACCTTAACGAGGCTTTGTATAATATGAAGGAGTATCAAGGTATAGACTTTGCAACCGCAACAATAGACTGGCTCGGCTGCAAGGTTGAAATAAAACATTCCGAACGCATAGCTCAAACAGGCAAATGTCTTCTTGCCGCAAATCATCCCCTCGGAGGCTTAGACGGAGTTGCCCTTATAAGCGAAGTCGGTAAAATCCGCAGGGATATAATTTTTCCGGTAAATGATTTTCTACTCGCCTTGCCTAATCTGCGCTCTGTTTTTGTTCCCATAAATAAAGTGGGGAGAAATGCCCATAATCATGAACAGTTACAAGACGCCTTTACTTCCGACAACATGCTGCTATACTTTCCCGCAGGGCTCGTGTCGCGCAAACTGTCACGCAAAGTTATTGCCGACCTCGCTTGGAAAAAAACATTTATAACACAGGCAAGGCAAACCGAAAGAGATATTATTCCGGTTTACATTGAAGGAAGAAATTCGCGTTTTTTTTATAACTTAGCACGTTTGAGAAAACAACTCGGCATAAAAGTTAATATCGAAATGGCATATTTGGTCGATGAGATGTATAAACAACGAGGAAAAACAATAACACTTGTGGTCGGGAAAACCATACCTCACAGCGTTTTTGACACACGTTATAAAGATATTGAATGGGCAGCAAAATTAAGAGAACACGTATATAAATTAAAGGATAATCCGAATACAGATTTTGAAGTATAGAACATGGAAAATATAATAGCCCCAATTGACAGAACGCTTATTAAGAAAGAACTTAAAGACGAACGATTTTTACGCAAAACCAATTTCGGCGACAATACTCTCTACATAATTACAGCACATAACAGCCCTAACACAATGCAAGAAATAGGGCGTTTGCGTGAGATAGCATTTAGAGACGGCGGCGGCGGCACAGGAAAAAGCGTTGACATAGATGAATTCGACACAATGGAAACCCCATACAAACAACTTATTGTATGGGATCCCGAAAATGAAGAAATCCTTGGCGGATACCGTTTTATTGATGGTTGCGATGTAAAATTCAGCCAAGACAGGCAACCTCTATTATCATCAACGGAAATTTTTAACTTCACACCAAAATTTATAAACGAATATTTACCTAAAACGATTGAACTCGGTCGCTCATTTGTCCAGCCCGCTTATCAGACACTTAAAAAAGGCTTGTATTCTTTAGACAACTTGTGGGACGGACTCGGTGCACTTATCACCTTAAATCCACATATATCATATTTTTTCGGAAAGGTAACAATGTACCAAACATACAACAAAGAAGCAAGAGATTTTCTGCTCTTTTTTGTGCAAAAGTACTTTCCGGATAACGGTCGTCTTGTTATTCCCACAAATCAACTTCCACTTGAAACACCTTTAGAAAAACTCACCGCTGCATACGAAGGCAAGTCTTTAGACGAAGCATACAAAACAATGTCCAAACTTGTGCGTGAACGCGGTGAAACCATCCCCCCTTTATTTAATTCCTACATAAAATTATCAGCCACAATGCGTACTTTCGGCACAGTGGTAAATCACCATTTCGGTGATGTTGAAGAAACGGGCATTTTGATTACCATAAACGATATTTACGATTCCAAAAAAGAGCGTCATCTACTTCATAAATGATACGCCTGTCTTTATGATTAAGCAAGCAGAGTTTGTTATAAGCAGCAGCAATTACACAGGTTGTCCTTCCATAAATGTTCCTGAGTTTGCTTTTATCGGACGGTCTAACGTTGGGAAATCTTCTTTACTCAACACCCTCACGGGGATAAAAGGGCTTGCAAAAACTTCATCAAAACCCGGAAAGACACGGCTTATAAATCACTTCTCAATAAATAAGGGAAAATGGTTTATGGTTGATTTGCCGGGCTATGGCTACGCTACAATTTCAAAAACAGAGCAACAGCAGTTTAAGAAAATGACTGCTGACTATCTTTTGAAACGCGAAAATCTAATATCGGTTTTTGTGCTTGTTGATACCCGCCTTTCTCCACAGCAAATTGACTTGGACTTCATGCAATGGCTCGGTCGCAATAATGTTCCATTTGCTATTGTAGGGACAAAAGCGGACAAAAGTAAAATAAATATTGTCAAAAAGAATATTTCTGCATTAGTGAGGGAAATGCGCAAAACTTGGGATGAACTCCCTCCCGTATTTATTACTTCCTCCACTTCCAAGCTCGGTATTGACGAATTACTTGGTTATATTGAGAATATAGTTGATGATGTGAGTAAAAATTAGTAACTTTACAAGTTTGGATATACTTTACTAAGTAAAAAATAATTAAATATATGAGCAAACTATTTCAAGAATTTCCCGCTGTGAGCAAACAGCAATGGGAAGATGTTATTGTAAAAGATCTTAAAGGTGCCGATTACGAAAAAAAACTCGTATGGAAAACAGACGAAGGCTTTAACGTACAGCCCTATTACGTTGAGGAAGATATTACCAACCTTAAATATTTAAGGGATTTTGCGGGCAAGAATTTGCAGACGCAGGCTAATGATTGGGAAATCCGTCAGGATTTTACAACAGGCGATATTGCACATTTGGCAGCAGAAGCTGTAAAGAAAGGTGCGCAATCGGTAGGGCTCTCGGTTGCCGGAATTAAGAGCGCAAATGATTTTGAAAAACTATTGAACGGAATCGATCCTCTCACAACAGGCATTCATCTTATAGAAGCAGGCGACACGGCTGCTATTATGGCTTTCTTTGCCGAATATCTTAATGATAAAAAAATAGACAGCGCAAAGGTTTACGGCTCAATCTGTGCCGCCTTCAATTGCAAATGCAATACAAATAGTCCCGATGAACTTATCGAAAAATTCGGCGCAAAATTTCCGAATTTCCGTCTTATTGAAATTAGGGGATTTGCACTTCGCAACAAAGGTTGCACCATTACGCAGGAACTCGGTTTCACTATTGCACATGCAGCATGTATTCTCAGAAAACTTACCGAAAAAGGCATGACGGCAGACCAGATTATTCCACGTATGACTTTGCATTTTGCTACCGGCTCAAATTACTTTATGGAAATTGCAAAAATCCGTGCAGCGAGAGTGTTGTTTAACGCTGTTGCTACTGCTTTCGGTGCAAGCAAGAAAGATGTTTTTATTCACAGCAGTTCATCAACATGGAATAAGGCAATTTATGACCCTTATGTGAATATGTTGCGTTCTACTACGGAAACGATGAGTGCTGCTATCGGTGGCGCAGATTCAATTTCTACTGCTGATTTTGACGAAACATATATTGCAGCAAGCGATTTTTCTACACGTATTGCGCGCAATCAACAAATTTTATTAAAAGAAGAATCCTTTATAAATAAGGTTGCAGACCCTGCTGCCGGCTCTTATTACATTGAACATTTATGTGATTCCCTTGCAGAAGCGGCATGGAAAATTTTCTTGGATGTAGAAGAAAAAGGCGGTTACTGCAATGTTCGTGAAGAATATGTTCTGCCTGAAATAGAGAAGAGTGCAGCCGCACGTCTTAAAGATGTTTCATCACGTAAAAAGTTTGTTCTTGGTGTAAACCAATATCCGAATCTTAACGAATCAATGCTCTCTCAAATTAAGATTGAGGATGAGTATTTGCGCGCTTCAAGCGAAATTGAGAAACTTCGTTTACAAACCGAGCGTGCCGGACGTAAACCGAAAGTATTTTTACTTACATTCGGCAATCTTGCAATGCGCAAGGCACGTGCAGGTTTTGCTACCAACTTCTTTGGTTGTTCCGGATATGAAATTATTGACAACCCCGGTTTCAAAACAGGTGCAGAGGGCGCAAATGCCGCTCTCGCCGCCAAAGCCGACATTACCGTGCTTTGCAGCAGTGATGACGAATACGCAGCACTTGTTGCCGAAGCATTGCCTGTGTTGAAAGGTAAAACAGCGGTTGTTTTAGCAGGTTATCCCACAGAGCAAATAGAAGAATTTAAGGCGCAGGGCGTTGAAGAATTTATTCACGTACGTTCTAATGTTTTAGATGTTCTCACTGCATTTAACGGTAAGTTGCTAAAGTAATGAAAGGCATTATTCTTGCCGGAGGCGCAGGAACACGTCTCCACCCATTAACGCTTGCGTCAAGCAAACAAATGTTGCCTGTTTATGACAAGCCGATGATCTATTATCCGCTATCCACCCTGCTTATGGGGGGAATACGCGAAATCCTTGTTATATCTACTCCGCAGGACTTACCAAACTTTGAGCGTTTGCTTGGGGACGGCTCATCTTTGGGTTGCAAGTTTTCATACAAAGTGCAGGAAGTTCCTAACGGACTGGCGCAGGCATTTGTGCTTGGCGAGGAATTTATCGGCAAAGATAAAGTTGCACTTGTTTTGGGTGACAACATTTTTCACGGCGCAGGACTTCCCGACCTTATGAAGCAGAATAACGACCCTGATGGTGGTGTTGTTTTTGCTTACCATGTTGCCGACCCCGAACGTTACGGTGTTGTTGAATTTGACAGTAACGGCAAGGCTATCTCAATAGAGGAAAAACCGCAACAGCCTAAGTCTAATTTCGCTGTTCCCGGCTTGTATCTCTACGATAATACTGTTGTTGAGATTGCAAAAAATCTTAAACCAAGCAAGCGCGGTGAATACGAAATTACAGACGTTAATAAGACTTATTTACAGCAAGGGAAATTAAAGGTTGCCATACTTGGGCGTGGCACGGCTTGGCTTGACACCGGTACTTTTGAATCGCTTTTGCAAGCAGGGCAATTTGTGCAAACCATAGAACAACGTCAGGGGCTTAAAATCGGCTGTATAGAGGAAATCGCCTACGAACAGGGTTTTATCGACAAAGAGCAACTGCACCGCTTGGCAGAGCCGCTACTCAAAAGCGGGTACGGACAGTATCTGTTGGACTTAATTTAAACAAGTTTATATCTTCCCAATCGGATTTCAGTTGCTTGAAAACTCTTTGCACCACTTTGCAATCCCACATTCTGAGCAGTGCGGCTTGCGTGCCGTACAAACATAGCGTCCGTGCAAAATAAGCCAATGATGAGCATTGTAAAGTTTGTCCGCCGGAACATGCTTCATAAGTTGTTTTTCTGCTTCGAGCGGAGTGCGTGCGCCGACAGTCAGCCCAAGTCGTGCGCTAACCCTGAAAACATGTGTATCAACAGCGAGCGTTGCCTG
>JAISVE010000054.1 GCA_031271725.1 Bacteroidales bacterium | reverse complement strand
TGATATGAATTAGTTGTTCGTATTCTACGTTTTCGTTTCCTTACTAATAAATAATTCGAAGACAGTAAATTAAATAAAGCATCCCTTCCCATTTTTATACCGTTTCCAAACAGGAAAGGCTGTAATTTCTCGTAGAGCTTTCTTGTGCCCAATCTCGGATGACTGTTGCGTATAACTTTAACCTCTTGCAAGACTAATTCCTGCTCAATACTGGTATCTATTGCTTTCCATGTGTTTTGATAATAAGCCTGTCTACTTATACCAAGCCAACCACAAAGTTTGGCTAATCCTATGTGATGAAAATTGGTTTTCATTTCTTCGATGACTTGGTATTGTACTTTTTTCGGATACTTATATTAAACTCTCGCTCGGCAATATCAACCATCGTGGAAAAGGTAATAGCTTTCATCTCCGAATCCTTTAGCTGTGATTCAAGTTCGGAAATTCTTTTCTTCAACTGTAGAATTTCAAAGGAATCATCTGTTGAGATATTTTTGTAGGCATTATTATTTTTCATGTAAGGTACATTAGATGATACAAAAGTAAGCCTTTTTTTCTGAGGAGAAATCTCATAGCCAAGTTGACGCATCCACCGTAGAAGACGACCATGTTCTTCATTACAACCGGTATATTTTTCCCAAATCTCTTGCTTGGTTTTGCCGGAATTATAGTATTCCTGAATGATTTGATGTTTTTCTAAATCCGTAAAATCACGCTTGGGAAATGGATTAGAATTGGGGACTTGTTGTCCTGAAATATGCTTACTTTGTTTTTTCATTTTTTTTACTTTTTGGTGTAAACATATTTTAGGACAAGACACAATCCTATTTGTGTTGCTTTCAATGCTAAGGTTCGGGGGTTGCCCTGCCTTGTGGCAGGTATTTTTATAGTGGCTTTGATTAAATCTATATCGCTTGTTTCCAGATTTTCAAGTTCTCCGGTTGTTATTCCCTGATATATCAAAATACTTAATATTACGGCGTTGCGGTTCATCTTTAGTTTTATTTGTTCCCGCTGATGTTTGGGCAGGTGGCTGTCATCGTAATTCAGTACAAAGAGTTGGTAATAGTTATCAAAGATTTGTTCGAGTTCTTCGGATGTGTAGATTTGATATAGTGTTTTTCTTTTTATTCCCCGTATCTTCAAAAATATACAAGGGTTATCTTCTATCTGCCCGCCTTTTTGCAAAAAGGTAAAATAATGGTTCAGAGCTGATAAATGATGTTGGCGGGTGCTATTCTGTATTTTGCGGTTGTTCTTTAAATGTTCAAGATATTTTAAAATATCGGGCTTGGTAATCTGTTCGGCTTCTGCTTGCACTCTATCAAAAAAGAGTTTAACATATCTTATATAACAGTTTGTTGTATGTGCTGTAATATCATGGCTTTCTAAATATTCTATAAATAGCTTTTCTTTCATGCCCTTACTTTTATATTTAAACTTTTAACTTTTCACTCTCTTGTGTTGTCTTAGTTGATTTGCGTTTGCCTGCAATGCTTTTAGTGTTGGTCTGTGGGTTTTGTCCTACTGTCTTGCCATGTTCATATTTTATTAGCTCGATTGTTTGTTTTAAAGAGTTTTCAATATCTCCGTTCAGCCTGTCGGCTTCATCAAGGTTGGTAATTTTGTATTGGTAGCCCTCACGGTATTTATTTCCTCCTGTAACCTGTATATAATTAAAAAGACAGAGTTCCTGTAAGTAGCGGTTTAAGGTTCTGGGGTGTATGCGTTTTGATTTCCGCACGTCAAGGGCGGTAAACCGGTTTGTTTTGGCTTCTGATAAATATTCTTTTACCCAATTGTAAAAATTTCTTGCGGGTGTGCTTAATTCATCGGCTCGGCGGAACAGCGATGTTTTAAGAAGTTTGAAAGCCAGTTCTATGTCGTCAGGGTGGGTTTTAATAAATACTTCTCCTGTGCTTTTATCCGTTATCATTTCCCTTTGGTGTTGAAAGAAGAATGTAACTGTATCTATAAAGTCCAGCAATAATAAAAGCGTTTTGCGTGGGTATGGCACATTTTCGGGAAGATTGATTAATGTTGCGTATGGATTTATGATATTTACGTATTTCAGACTTGCCAAAACGCATTGTAAACGCCGTTGGGTTGCTGTAATCTCTGTTTGGTTTATTAATCCCGCCTTGATTTTCTTTTGATACTCCATTACGTTAATATCCTGCTTGTGCGAGTGGTTCAGGTGCAGACAAAGAAAAGGCAGGCTTAATTGTTCGTAGTTCTTATCACTATATGCACAGGCGAGTAAACAAAGTTTTGCGGCAACTTCAAATGTAGTTGAGTGCAGCATGCCGTCTTTATCTTTGGTGGCTCTGGTTTTTATCAGTCTGCCCTGCATTTGGAGCGTTGCTAAAGGTATTAACATTTGGTGCGTCCATTCCAAATCTTCAATAAATAGTGCTTTGCCGTCTATTTGTCCGCTGTCGAAGTAATATAATGCGTTTTCGCTTATCTGTGTATGAAAACTATATGTATTCTTGGGCATACACTGGGAGAGTTTTTGAAGTAAGTAGCTTTTGCCTATTCCGCTTTTGGAAAGGCAAAGAACCGAAAACGGGTTTTCGCTTTTGTGCGAAGCCATTGCAAGGAACAATATTAATGCGTTCTCTTCTTCGCCTAATATTCCGATATGCAGCAAATCATTTTGCAGGTTGGCGATTAGGTTTTTGCCTGTCAAATACTTTTTTGATTCCTGCTGTTCTTCTTTACTCATCTCAAAGGCTTTGTTCCTATCGCCATGCGGGTAGCGGATACGTTGGAGTTTATAGCTTTCAAGCTGGCAGATAAAGGCATGAACGGACTTTGACACATCAAGAAGCGTAAGTTCGTATTTGTCGCAAAGACTACGGATTTGTTTATCAATCTGATTGTCATTGTAAAGGTCGAGCGTGGAACGCAACGGCGGGTAGTTCTTGTGTGTAATCCGCAATGTGCAAATCATTCTTTCAATTTGCAGCACATCAACACCGCCAAGAACGTCAATGGTAAAAAGTTCATCGGCATAAGTGATGAAATGAGGGTTATGGATTTGTAATTTTTGCATAAAATATGAATTTTATTTTGTTTATCTTCTCTCGTATATGGAGTTTATTCTGTCCTCTCTCGGCTTTCCCTGAAATTTGATGTTTTTTGAGTTTCGCCGTGAGTTCTTTTTTATATCAGCTTGCTAAGTAGAAAATATTTTATATTTCTATCTCGAATAATACCCGAAAACCTCTCGTTGCAAGTGTTTTCATATATAAATCTATATAAATTTATCCGTTCTGCAAAATAATTTCATGTCTTTTTTTGCGAAAATTCAACTAAAATTTGCCCGCTGACAGGACAAAAGAAAGCAGGTGGGGCTTGAGTATTTGAACAATGGAAAAGGTTT
>JAISVE010000090.1 GCA_031271725.1 Bacteroidales bacterium | reverse complement strand
GGAACAACATACATGGAATCAAAATAACCGTCATACGGAACGGCTGTGGGATTTTGCTTCATCCCTCCCCCGCTATAACAGCCATTGCCTATGTTCATTGTAAGAATTTTTCCCTCATGTCCTCTCCGGCAATCACCGTCAACGCATATCTTTATCCGCTTTGACTTATATGTAAAAACAATCTTAACAAGAGCGAGCAAATAAAGAAAACTATGACTGCCCACAAAGTATTTAAGGCGATGGACTTCATGCACAACCTTACGGTCAAGCCCAAAACCGATGGAGTTCATAAAATAATGTTTTCTTTCTTTTTTACCGGTATGATACCTTACCTCGCCCACATCTATAAGGCGGGAATGGTCTTTCAGAAAAACTTCAACTGCGTCTTTATGTTTGCGCGTGAGTCCCCAAAAACGAGCCCAATCATTGCCTGTTCCATGCGGCAGAATTGCAATCTTTACTTTTGAGGTATCTACATTTTCTGCCAAGAAAATACCATTAACAACCTCACTAAAAGTGCCGTCACCACCAACAACAAGAATATTTTTTTGTCCTGCTTCAACAATATCTTTTACTATTTCCGTTGCATGCGCTGCAAAACGAGTATAAAACGATGTGTAGGCTATTCCTTCTTTGTCGAGTGTCTTAAAAAGATAACTTAACTGTCTTTGTAATGATCTTTTTCCCGATTTGGGATTTATAATTATATTCCACATTTTTAATTTTTATGCCGTACCTTTTGCGTTTCTGCCGCTTCCTGCCAAATCCGTGTTATTTCCCTTTTTGTAGAAAGAGGGAAACTACCGTTCATCATCCAATCATAGTAATTAGGGTCAATTTTTCTAAAAACTTCTCTCACGCTTTTGCGTATATGTTTTCCAAAAAGAAAAACCTCTTCGCCGTTTGCGCCATAACCAATTCTGCCCGCTGCGTCCACTTTACGGTTGCCGTTTGAAAATCTATCCAATGCCGCTATACTATTTTTTACAGGATATGTTTCCTTGCCATTTCTGTCAATATATGGTGCTCCCTCATATCTTTCTATCTGCGCTTTCAACACTTCATAAGTAGTAATAACATCGGCTTTTGCCGAGTGCGCATCAGTATGTTCTTTCTGTAGATAAAATTTTGAAGCAGCGGAAAGAGTTCTCGCTTCCATAAGTTTGAAGATGCTCATCACATCAACGCACTTTCTGTTTTTTATATCGAAATCCACTCCGTTGCGCAACATTTCTTCTACAAAAATCGGTATATCAAAACCGTTTGAGTTATATCCCGCCAAATCGCTGTCGCCGATAAATTCCAAAATGCTTGCCGAAAGTTCTTTGAAAGTCGGCTTTCCTGCCACATCTTTGTCGTAAATTCCATGTATCATTGAAGCTTCTTGCGGAATAGGAATGTATGGATTTATTAGCGAATAAAATTCTTCAGTTGGATTTGTTTCAGGAGCAGTTGAGGTGTCGGCGGCATTGCTGTCGGCAATATTTGTTGCATTGATATTTGTGATGTCTTCTGTATTGTCAAATAAACTCGGAATATTTTTTTTTACATCAACAATATGTGCTGCATGTGTAATTGATGCAACAGATGCTATTGATTTCACCGGTAATACTTTCAAAATAAAAATTTCTACAATCCTGTCTGTTGCTATATCAATTCCTGTTGTTTCAAGATCGAAAAAACACAATGGTTTTTCTAAATGCAATGCTCCGCTCATACTGTTTTGCTTTTGGAAAATGAATAGTTGCGAAGTTAAGAATTATTGTAGATTTTAATTGAAATAAATATCTTTATTTTATCATACAGTTAGATAAAATCAATTTTAGAAGTATCTTTGCAGATATGATAAAACAGAATTTGCTCGGGCTTTCGCCGAAAGAAATAAAGGAGTTGATTGATGAATTGCCGCAGGGCGCAGCAAAACTTCCCGCTTATATTTCAAAACAAATAGCAGAATGGATTTATAAAAAACACGCTGTTTCGTTTAGTGAAATGACTAATATTTCCACAGTAAATCGAGCAGTGCTTGATGAAAATTTCTCTATCGGTATTGTGCCGCCGATTGAAACACAAATGTCAAAAGACGGCAGCTCAAAATATCTTTTTGGTGATGTTGAAACCGTTTTGATACCAAGCAACGACCGCCTTACTCTCTGCGTTTCCTCACAATCTGGCTGCAAAATGAATTGCGCTTTTTGTGCCACAGGAAAGATGGGGTTTATCCGCAATTTAAGTGCTGCCGAAATTCTGAATCAGTTTGCTTTTTTAGACAAGAGCACTTATGATACTAAGGCTGACAGTGCAACCGCTGGCACAGACGAACATGCTATCACCAATATCGTACTTATGGGGATGGGCGAGCCGCTCGACAATCTTTCAAACGTTTTGCAAGCCTTAAAAGCACTTACATCTGATTGGGGGTTTGCTTTAAGCCCGCGCCGGATAACGGTTTCAACCATTGGCATTATGCCTGCCCTGCAACAGTTGATTGAGGAAACGGAATGTCATATTGCGGTAAGTCTGCACAGTCCTTTACACGAACAGCGTCTTTCGCTAATGCCCATTGAAAAGGCATATCCTGCGGAAGAAATCATTGCGCTTCTCGTTAATTATGATTGGCAACATCAGCGCAAACTTTCTTTCGAATATGTGATGCTTGACGGCATAAACGATTCCATACTTCACGCAAAAACATTGTGGAAACTTGTGCGCGACATACCTTTCTGCCATATAAATCTTATTCCCTACAATGCGCATGAAGGCAGTAAATTCGGGCGCAGCAGCGATACTGCCATCGAAACATTTCGTAATTTTTTGACAGAAAAAAATATTAGCTGCACAGTTCGCACTTCGCGCGGACAAGATATAGATGCCGCTTGCGGACTTCTCGCTGCAAAAGCAAAAACAACAATATAGTTATTACATTTTGTCTGTCAAAAAATAATATTTTTGCAACAAATACCCGGTATGTTTTTGAGTACCTTTGTCTATTATGAAAAGTTTGAACATTGCACTTCTCGGATATGGTAAAATGGGGCATATCATTGAGTCGATGGCTGCAAAGCACGGTCATAAAATTGCCTGTATTATCGACAATGAAAACGATTGGCATTCCACTGCCGAAAGCATTTGGCGCAAGGTTGATGTGGCGATTGAATTTTCTACACCCGATACGGTTGTTGCAAATATTGAAAAATGTTTTGATATTAACGTGCCGATTGTTGTCGGAACTACAGGCTGGAACGCTGCCGCAGAGCAACTGCGCAAACGTTGCGAAAAAGAAAACTTATCGCTTTTTCACTCCTCAAACTTCAGTATCGGAGTTTATGTTTTTATGCAGGCTGCACGTTTTCTTTCAGAGAAAATTCCTTCCCAATACAAGCCGAGCATCAGCGAAACGCATCATATTCACAAGTTGGATAAACCGAGCGGAACTGCATTAACATTGGCGCATAAGGCATTTGACGGTGGCATAAACTCCGCCGGATTTACTGCCGACACCGTACCCATAGAAAGTATCCGTGAG
>JAISVE010000051.1 GCA_031271725.1 Bacteroidales bacterium | reverse complement strand
AAAACAATTATATGAAAATTAAAATTATTATTGCAGCAGTATGTGTTGCTACAGCTATGATTTTTTGTGGATGCGGTAAAGACAAATACAATCCGTCCGAAAAAATTTCAAAAATCTATCATCAATATGATGCAGAGTACGGAAAAGAGCTTTCCGAGATTTGGGAGTGGGATGGAAACAATCTTTCTGCTATCTATTGGGAAGAAGACAAAAGCGAAGGCTTTAAGTTCGAGTATGACAAAAAAGACTTGATAACAAAGGTTTCCCTTATTGATGCAGACTCTGAGGATGATCTAGGTTATCTGAAATACACTTACGATGGTAAGAAACTTGACAAAGTTGAATATTGTGGAAAAGTAGAGGGTGTAGGAGAAGTAGTGGCTTATAGACTAAGCTACGAATATAGCGGAAGCAAAATAAGCAAAATATCTTTTTCCTACAACTCGGCGATTGAAATGTATGATTCACCGAAAAAAGCAAAGAAGTTATTAAGTCTTGTTCTTCCTAAAAAGGCAATAGAAAAACTTCCGAGTAGCACCATTGCAACAAAAGCCGTAAAAGCTAATGAGGAATTTATTAAAACAGTAGATATGGAATGGACTTGGGAAAAAGATAATATAACGAAATTAAAATCTAACTACTATGGAGAAGAGGGTGAAGTGGAAACCGAAACAGAATCTTTTAAATACGATACCAAAAACAGTCCTTTTTATAATTTTCCTTCCTCTACGATGATATTGGAGTATGGTTATTTTCCTTCTAAAAATAATATTGTCCGCGAACAGTGGGAGGGTAATGATTACTATTCTACTTATGAGATTAAATACAATGATAAAGATTATCCTACGGAAGCAACAAGAAAATCCACTGGCAGTGATGGCGAAGTATATGTCGGAACTACTACTTACTACGAGTATAAATAAATATTCGGCTTAAAAGCTTAAATAAAAAAGGCTGTCTTTTTGAGGCAGCCTTTTTTTATAGCGTAACATTAGAAAATCTTTAAAGACTCAAAGGTCAAGGCGCACAAATGCAGAAATGAAAGTTGCGATTAAGCGAGAGCAGAGGCAAAACTTGTTTTGACTATGCCGAGCGTGAGCAACTTCATTGCGAAGCAATAGCGAGCGTACTAAAGTATAAAGTACGTGACCGAGTTTCAAATGAAGTGCAACGCAGAGATTTGAGTCTTTAGAGGTTTTCTAATAGGCTTTGGCGAATAAAACTCTGCGTGGCGAAAGACCCCCACTATAAACACATTTGCCGTTTTCGAGGGAACTGTCAAAAGGAATAGCACGGATTGTAGCCTTTGTTTCTTCTTTTATTTTTTCCTCTGTTTCGGAAGTTTCGTCCCAATGCGCCATTATAAATTTATTTTCGGAAATTGCCTGTTTGAAATCTTCCCAAGTATTAACTTCAACAGTGTTTTCTTTGCGCTTTGCGAGTGCCTTTTCAAACAGTGAACTTTGAATATCTGTGAGCAGTTGCGGTACAAGATTTTCCAGTTCGGATATATTGTGAATTGATTTTTCTCTTGTATCTCTGCGGCATACCTCTACAGTGCCGTTTTCCATATCCCTCGGTCCTATAGCAAGGCGTACAGGCACACCCTTAAACTCATATTCGGTAAATTTCCAACCGGGTTTTTGACTGTCGCGTCCGTCATACTTCACACTAATACCCTTGCTTTCAAGTGAACGTCTTATTTCCTCTGCTTTTTCGGAGATTTGCTGTAATTGCTCGTCTGTTTTGTAGATAGGTACAATTACCACTTGTGTTGGTGCAAGTTTCGGTGGGAGTACTAAGCCGAAATCGTCTGAATGGGTCATAATAAGCGCGCCCATTAAACGTGTTGATACGCCCCAGGATGAAGCCCACACATATTCAAGTTTATTTTCCTTGCTTAAAAAGGTAACGTCAAATGCTTTTGCAAAATTTTGCCCGAGAAAATGGGAAGTTCCCGCCTGCAATGCCCTGCCGTCTTGCATCATTGCTTCTATGCAATAGGTGTCAAGCGCACCTGCAAAACGTTCATTAGGAGTTTTAACGCCTTTAACAACAGGCATAGCCATAAAGTTTTCGGCAAAATTACCATAAACGTCAAGCATTTTGAGTGCCTCCTGTTCAGCTTCCTCTTTTGTGGCGTGAGCGGTATGTCCTTCCTGCCAAAGAAATTCTGCGGTGCGCAAAAACAGGCGTGTGCGCATTTCCCAACGCACTACATTTGCCCACTGATTAACCAAAATAGGCAAGTCGCGGTATGATTGTATCCAGCCCTTGTAGGTGTTCCAGATGATTGTTTCGGAAGTGGGACGGACTATAAGCTCCTCTTCTAATTTTGCGCTGTTATCAACAATAATCCCATTACCGTTAGGGTCATTTTTCAAACGATAGTGCGTAACAACAGCACATTCCTTTGCAAAACCCTCTACGTGTGACGCTTCACGGCTAAAGAAAGATTTGGGTATAAAAAGCGGAAAATATGCGTTTTGATGCCCGGTATCTTTGAACATTTTGTCTAATGCGGCTTGCATTTTTTCCCAGATAGCGTAACCGTAAGGTTTTATAACCATACAGCCACGAACGGCAGAGTTTTCTGCCAAATCGGCACGTATAACAAGGTCGTTATACCACTCTGAATAATTTTCTTCTCTTGATGTAAAATC
>JAISVE010000009.1 GCA_031271725.1 Bacteroidales bacterium | reverse complement strand
TTTTCAAGAAAAAAAATCGTTTATACACAAAGAGGCAGAATAAAATTTATTTTTTGAGGGATTTAGCTGCACCTATGACGGAGTTCCTTTCGGTAATTGCGGTCTTACCTGTTATTCTTTATGGTGGAATAGAAGTTTTACAGGGAGAGATGTCTGCCGATATTATGGTATTGTTTCTGCTGCTTTTTATCCGTCTTATTGCACCCACAAAGGCGGTTGTTACTGCTTTTTATAATATTCAAAAGGGCTGCGCCGCGTTAGAAAGAATCTCGGAAGTTGTGGATTCTTCAAATTTCCATGTTACGCATCACTCACGGCTCGGTCACGTTAAGTACGCTCCTTCGCCTCAACGTTCGCGTGCCTCGAAATTTGAGGTTTTAGAACTTCCTGACGATGGCACAACATTAAACAATATTATTACATTCAACTCGACAATCACATTCGACAACATTTCTTTCAAATATAACGGCTCGGACGAATACGCTATCAAAAATTTTTCTCTTACAATCCCTAAAGGAAAAACTGTTGCCCTTGTGGGCTTTTCAGGGGCTGGCAAAACAACTGTCGCCGACCTTATAATGCGCTTTTACCCTCTATCTGAAGGCAAAATTCTTATAGATGGGCAAGATATACAAAATATCAATCCGGAAAGCATTAGAGAACTTTTCGGATATGTGTCGCAAATGCCTTTTGTTTGGAATGATACTATAGAAAACAATATACGTTTCGGCAATACGGAAGCGGCTTTTGAGGAGGTTGTTGAAGCAGCAAGAAAGGCGAAAATCCACGACTTTATAATATCTCTGCCCAAGGGCTATCAGACCATTACAGGCGATGCAGGTGCGCGTATCTCAGGAGGCGAAAGGCAGCGTATTGTTATTGCAAGGGCTATACTCCGCAATGCTCCGATATTGATTTTGGACGAAGCAACTTCATCGCTCGACAACATTGCGGAAAAGCAGGTGCAGGAAGCGTTGTCGGTACTTATGAAGGACAGGACTTCTATTGTTATCGCCCACCGTCTTTCAACAATTGTTGATGCGGATATAATTGCAGTAATGGAAAAAGGCAGGATTGTACAGACAGGAACTCACCGGGAGTTGATTGAGCAAAAAGGTGTTTATGCTACATTATTTTCCGGTCAGTGGAATTCCTGATTAGAAATTCCAAACTTTAATAAACTGATTCAGATATTATGATAGAAAATATTATTCAATCAACTATCGCATTAAGACGTAAAATTCATCAAAACCCGGAATTGTCGGGGCAAGAGAAGCAGACAAGCGCACTTGTGCAAAGAGAACTTACAAAGTACGGAATTAAGTTTAAGGCGGGATATTCGGGCTATGGAGTAGTGGCTATTATAAAAGGTCGCAATCCTGAGAAACGCCTTGTTGCTCTGCGTGCCGATATGGACGCACTGCCAATAAATGAAGAAACAGGTTTGCAATATGCGTCCCGCAACAAGGGAGTAATGCATGCCTGCGGACACGACGTACATACCGCCTGTTTGCTTGGAGCTGCACGCTTGCTGAATGAAAGCCGCTCAGAATGGGAAGGAAGGGTGCTGCTCGTATTCCAGCCGAGCGAGGAAAAATACGGCGGTGGTGCGGACGTAATGCTTAAAGAAAAAGCATTGCAGGCATTTTCTCGCAAACCGCCGGAACGTATGTACGCACTGCATGTTACCCCCGAACTTGATGCAGGTACGCTCGGTTTCAGAGCAAGGCAATATATGGCAGCAACAGATGAAATTCATATAACTGTTAGAGGTAAGGGCGGGCATGCTGCACTGATAAATGAAAGAACAGATAGTGTTGCTGCTGCCGCTAAACTTATTGCTACATTGCAAAAATATGTTACTCAACGCTCCGGAAAACGCAGTGTACTTGCTTTTGGACGCTTTATCGCAGACGGACAAACAAATATTATACCGGACACTGTTGAAATTGCAGGAACTCTACGCACTTTCACTAAAGCTTCCCGTAAAACTTTCCATCAAGCAATATATACAACCGCAAATAAAATTGCCTTTAAATATGGCGTGGGCATTGATGTTAGAATTGATATTGGCTACCCTGCCCTTTTCAATAATGATAAGGCAACATCTATCGCTCGCAGCATTGCAGCAAGTTTAGTGGGTGAAGATAAGGTTGTACGGTTGAATCTAAGAACAACGGCAGAAGATTTTGCTTTTTTTGCAGAAAAAATTCCTTCATGTTTTTTCCGGCTTGGCACAGGAAAGTCAGAAGGAGGACTTCACTCCTCCAAATTTACAATAGACGAAAAAGCTATAGAAACAGGCGTAAGAATGATGGCAGAATTGGGGATGAGGGGATAAGCTCGGAAACAGAAAACTATTTGCAAACGTCACAACCTTTAGTGGATGAATTCGGGACCATTACCAGACGCAAGCCAATATAATCCCAGCGCATGTTTTGACGATCTACACTGCGGTCGGTAACTCGGCAACGAACTATACCGTACCCCCAATTACCACCGCGTTTTGTAGTTAAATTACCCGTTTCGGCACCGGTAGGATTTACCTGCGCGCTTGCACTGTAATCTCCATACCAATCGCTACACCACTCATGCACATTTCCGCTCATATCATAAATGCCAAGTTCGTTTGCCTGTTTTGCCGCTACCGGGTGAGGCTTATTTCCTGAATTGTAATAATGCCATGCAACATCATCTACATTGTTGCTACCGCTATATTTATATCCCTTACTACTCGTACTGCCCCTTGCAGCAAATTCCCATTCTGCTTCTGTGGGCAAACGAAATGTTGCACCTGTTTTTCCGCTTAGCCAAAGACAAAAAGCAATAGCATCATTCTTGCTTATAAGCACTACGGGAGTATTATCTGCTTGTTCATGATATGAATTTTTCCAATTGGCATCGGATTTCCAAACCCACATAACACTATCTCCATTCGGCACACAAACATATCCGCCGACACTGTTGCCGTAGCCTGTTTCAGCATCTGTCTTATAATTTGTTGCATCAATAAATTTGCGAAACAAATCAACAGTTACTTCCGTTTCTCCTATATAATAATCATTTGTCAGTGTTACACTATGCACAGGGGTTTCATCATCGAACATAATATCGGTATCATAGTTTGCGCCATAAGGATTACTATTCTGCGCACCCATATTGAAAGTACCTCTCGGTACTTTTATCATTTTGAAAGTTACATTATCAACAGTAAACACTTTCGTATTTTCACTGCAAAAAACAATTACAAATGCTAACAAGATGAAGAGTTTTATCATATCTTATGATTTAAAGTTTATATATGGGATTTATGCTTGAAAAACTCAGAAAGTTATCTTGTTTTTGAAAACATGATGTTGCGCAAGGGCGGCAGCACCGAGAACGGCAATGTTTTCTTCAGGAAGGGCTGAACGCTGAATAATTATACTGTTGCGGAAAGTGTCCAATAAATGTCTCTCAAATGATTCGCGAATCGGGTTAAGTAATAAATCACCGGCATTCATTATTCCGCCAAAAAGAATAATATGGCTTGGAGCGGTAACAAGAGCCATGTTAGCAAGTGCAGCACCAAGAATTTCGCCTGCATATTTATACGTTTCCAAAGCGCATTCATCACCCTTTGCTGCCAAATCGGAAACCTCCTTTACTTCACTGCATTTTACTTCCTGATTTTTCTTCTTGCAGATTTCCGCATAAGTTTGCATTATACCTTCGGCAGCAGCATAACGTTCCAAGCAACCTTTACGACCACAGTTGCATTGACGACCATTTTCTTCAATTATAACATGGCCCATTTCGCCTGCCATACCGTTTGCTCCATGTACAAGTTCTCCATTCACAATAAAACCGCTGCCGAGCCCTGTGCCAAGAGTTATAACTACAAAGTCTCTCAATTCTTTGCCCGCACCGTATATTTTTTCACCAATTGCCGCAGCGTTGGCATCATTTGTAAGATATACCGGTGTTTTGGGAAATTCGTCCTTAAAAAGAGCAACTAAAGGTATTATACCTTTAATAGCAAACAGATTCATAGGGTTTACCATTGTACCGTCATTATAGTTGGCACAAGGTGCACCTATGCCTATACCCATTAAAGGCTGCCTGTTTTTTTCAGTCATTTCCTTAATGTGTTTTGACATAACTTTTACCATATCTTCCGCCGACTTGAAACTCTTTGTTTTTTCGCTTACGCTCTCAATAAGTTTGCCGTCCTCCGATACGAGTCCCGCTACGGTATTAGTACCGCCAAGATCTATTCCACAAAACATAATTTTATTTTTTAGAGTTTTACTTTGCTAAGTTAGAAAATTATATTGACAATCGTCTTGCCATTTCAAGCAAGCCCTTATCAAAAGAATGTTCACGCTTGGTTGCTTTTTCAAAGGGTGTTTCTGTTATTTGCCCATTCATTTGTCCAACCATAACACCCCAACGCCCTTCTTTAAGAATATGTACGGCAGCATATCCCAATCTGCTTGCAAGCACCCTATCCATACACGATGGCGCACCGCCACGCTGCACATGACCGAGAATGGTAACGCGCATTTCGTGGTCAGGCATTTTTTCCTTAACAAGACGTGCCAATTCAGTAGCTCCGAATTTATCACCCTCTGCTACAATAATAACACCCGATGTTTTTTTCCTTCGCTGATCCTGTTCTATCTTTGATACAAGTTTATCAACATCAGTAATTTCTTCAGGAACTAATATATTTTCCGCACCAACCGCTATACCGCTGTTAAGTGCAACATAGCCGGCATCACGCCCCATCACCTCTACAAAAAAAATAATGTCATGGCTGCCTGCCGTATCGCGTATTTTATCTACCGCGCTAACAACAGTATTAAGTGCGGTATCGTAACCGATAGTGTTGTCTGTACCGTAGAGGTCGTTGTCTATTGTGCCGGGAAGCCCTATAACGGGGAAGTTGTTACATTCACGCATAAGCAACTCGCCACCACGAAAAGTACCGTCACCACCTATCACAACAATTGCATCAATATTTTCATCCTGCAAGTTCTGATATGCTTTTGCACGCCCTTCGGGAGTACGGAATTCCTTACTGCGAGAAGATTTCAAGAATGTGCCTCCACGCCCGATAATGCTCGATACACTTGAGGAGTATAACGGAATAAATTCTCTATCAATTAAGCCTTGATAACCGTGCATTATGCCTGTTACGGAAATCTTTTCGTCAAGAGCGGTGCGAACTACTGCACGTATTGCCGCATTCATACCCGGAGCATCGCCTCCGGAAGTAAGTATTGCGATTTTTCTTATGTCGTGTTTCATTATACTACTTTTTTGACTTTGCGCTCGCAGTTTTTGTACCTGCATCTTTTGTTTTTGAACTGCTTGCCGCTTTACTTGAACGCTTCGCCGCTGCCTTTTTTACCGGCGTTTTCGGTTTTTCCGACTTTGCCGGTTTCTCCTGCTTTTCCGAGCCGGAGCCTGCAACAATTTTCATAACATCTTCGAGCGTAAGCGCAGCTGCATCCGTGCCTTTGGGGATACGGAAATTCTCCTTGCCCTTTGCAATATACGCACCCCAGCGACCATTCAAAACCTGTACATCGCCAAAGTCCGCAATAAGTTTTTCGCGCTGTGCCTTGCGTTTTGCTTCAACAAGTTCTATTGCGCGTTCCTGCCCGATAGTTATGGGGTCATCTGTTTTAGGTATAGATACAAAAAGCCCGTCATGTAAAATATAAGGACCGAATTTTCCAACTGCAACTTTAAGGTCTTTTCCCTCGTAAGTACCCGCTATACGCGGCAACTTAAAGAGTTCAAGTGCTTCTTCAAGAGTAATTGTTTCTATTGACTGCCCTTTTTTAAGATTGGCAAACACCGGCTTTTTCTCTGCATCCGCTCCTGTGCTTTCGCCCTTTTGCACCAAAGGACCGAATTTGCCCAAACGTGCGTATATCGGCTCACCGCTAACAGGGTCATTACCTACAAGACGCTCACTGCGCACATAATCCGCTTCCTTTTCGGTTTTTTCTATCTGCTTGTGAAAGGGCTTGTAAAATGTGCCAAGCATCTTGCGCCATTGTTTTTTTCCTTCCGCAATTTCGTCAAACTCCTCCTCTACTCCTGCCGTAAAATTATAATCAAGCACATCGGGAAAATATTCCACAAGAAACCTTGTTACAAGTGTGCCTGTATCCGTAGGAAAAAGTTTGCCTTTTTCCACACCTGTATTTTCCGTTAAAATCTTTTGAGCCACACTGCCACCGGCAAGAGTAAACGCAGTATATTCCCGCGGATTTCCGTCCAAATTCTGTTTAACAACGTAGTCGCGAGCCATAATGGTAGAAATTGTAGGTGCATAGGTTGACGGACGTCCAATCCCAACTTCCTCCATTTTCTTTACTAACGATGCCTCGCTGTAACGCGGAGGATGCTGTGAAAATACCTGCCTTGAAAAAGCTTCCTGCAACTGCAACAATTGTCCTTGTTTCAATAAAGGCAACCTGCCGTCATTCTCGTCATCTTCATCATCCTTCCCCTCCATATACACTTTAAGAAAACCGTCAAAAATAAGCACCTCGCCTTTTGCCACAAAACGCTCATCCCTTCCGCTCACCTCTATACTCACCTCCGTTTTTTCAAGTTCCGCTTCCGCCATCTGCGAAGCAATCGTACGCTTCCAAATCAAATCGTAAAGACGTTTCTCCTGCGCATCTCCCTCTATGGAAACATTTTCCATATATGTAGGACGTATAGCCTCGTGCGCCTCCTGTGCCCCTTTGCTCTTTGTCGTGAATTGGCGGGTTTTTGCATAGTTCGCACCATACAAATCTTCTATTTTTTTGCGCGCAGTGGAAAGTGCCAAAGATGACAAGTTCACCGAGTCGGTACGCATATAAGTAATGTGTCCGGCTTCATACAATTGCTGTGCCACTCGCATTGTTTGCGCCACCGACATTCCGAGTTTGCGCGATGCTTCCTGTTGCAATGTAGAAGTAATAAACGGTGGTGCAGGATTTCTTTTCGCAGGTTTAACTTCAACATTATCCACTTTGAAACTCGCCCCCGCAGCCGCTTTCAGAAAACCCTCAACATCGCCCGCTGACTCAAAACGTTTGTTCAATTCAGCACCAAACGAAGCATCTGAATTCAAAAATGTTGCAGTTGTTCTAAATGCCGAACTCTCTATAAAACTCCTAATATCCTCCTCTCTGTCAACAACCAGACGCAGTGCAACCGATTGCACCCTGCCCGCAGAAAGCCCGCGCCTCACCTTTCTCCAAAGAATGGGCGAAAGTTCATAACCCACAAGACGATCCAAAACCCTGCGTGCCTGCTGCGCATCCACAAGATTCATATCAATGTTGCGAGGATGCTCAACCGCATCAAGAATTGCCTTTTTGGTTATTTCGTGAAAAGCAATCCGCTTCGTGCGCTCATCAGCCAGACCAAGCACTTCTTTCAAATGCCAGGAAATAGCCTCACCTTCGCGGTCTTCATCGGATGCGAGCCAAACCATATCCGCACTCTTACTTTTACTCTTTAGAGTCGAAATGATTTTCTGCTTTTTCGGATCCTGATCCTCCTCATAATGCGGCTCAAAACCGCCATCAATGTCAACAGCATTGTCGCCCGGAATAAGGTCGCGAATATGCCCCTGTGAGGACATCACCTCAAAATCCTTACCAAGAAATTTCGCTATCGTTTTTGCCTTTGCAGGACTTTCTACAATTACAAGATTTTTTGCCATATATTTTTTATAACCCGCAAAGTTAATATTTTTTTAATTATGGCGATTTTGTGATTTCCGATTTTTGC
>JAISVE010000154.1 GCA_031271725.1 Bacteroidales bacterium | reverse complement strand
CGGACAAATGCAACCGCGTACTTCGCAACCCGCAGCCAAGCCTCAAGGACAGGGAAATCCTTCAACAACTAAGCCTGTTAACGGCAAAAGCAATGGTGGAATTAAACCTGCGGGAGTTAAGCCGGCAACTGCGCCACAAACTCAAAAACCGATTGTCAGACCAAGGGAAAGCGTAATTCCAAGCAGCCCTCGCAGCACACGAGGACTATAATTTCCTCCTGCACTTTTGCAAGATAATTTATATTATGTTAAGTAGGAAGCAGCTAACTTTCTTCGCTCTAACTAATTATTAAGCAACCATTCAAACACATTCTTATGAATTATCCCTCCTCTGCTTTGTGGAAATGATTCGGTTGTAAGTAAAAATTTCGGATAATTGTCTTTTATTGTTTCCAGTGATGTAAATTCGCGTCTTTCTGTTTCGCTATTTGAAATGCCCCATGCAACTTGATAATATTCAATTTCTCCATTACGATTTTTTACAGTAAAATCTATTTCAGCATTGCGCAGCGTGCCTACCCAGATTTTGTAACCTCGCCGTAAAAGTTCAAGATAAACAACATTTTCCAAAATATGCCCCCTGTCCGCAGTTCTATCTCGCCCAACTAACACATTCAACAAGCCTAAATCAACAAGGTAATATTTTTCCAATGTTGCAAGTTGCTTTTTACCTTTAATATCGAAGCGATTAACGCTATAAAAAACGAAACTTTCAACCAGATATTCAATAAATTTCTCAACTGTAGTGTGGTAAACACTTTGATTATCGGCTTTTAATGCTTTGGAAATGCTACTTGGTGAAATAGTGCTACCGATATTTGCAGCCATAAATTTTGCAACATTTACGAATGCTCGTTTATCATAAATTTTGTAGCGCTGCGTTATATCTTTTTCAATAATTGTAGAATACAGGGCTTCAAGGTATTCATAAATTTTATCAAAGCCCCCTTCTCTTAATTCAACGCCTTTTGGCAACGAAGTTTCATTTACATAGTCGTAAAACAATGCTTCATAGTTCAAATACTTATTACTTGTGTCAATGTTTCTTACCTCTAAATATTCAGCGAACGAAAATGGCAAAATTGAGATTTCAATATATCTGCCACTCAACAAAGTAGCCAATTCGCTTGACAGTAAATTTGCATTTGAACCTGTGATATACACATCTACATTCTTACTTGCATGCAGTCCGTCAACTAATTTCTCAAAGTCGGCAATATTCTGAATTTCATCAAGAAAAATATAATTTGGTTTGTCTGTCTGCAATTTAGATTTTATTTCAAAGTACAATGTTTCCCAGGATTTATTCAGGTAATTTTCGGGCAATTCAAAATTATAGAACTGCGTTTGTTCGGACATTGCACCATTTTCCAGCAAGCGGTTTCTGAACAATTCCAACAGCGTAGATTTACCGGAGCGTCGCAAACCTGTTACTACTTTGATAATATCTTTATCTTTGTATGACAATAGTTTATCAATATATTCTTTTCTCTCTACGAAATTTTTCATAATACAAATATAGGAATAAATTCACAAAACTTGCAAAAATTATAAGTTTTGTGAATTTAATATAATTTAGTTTGTGGAATTATCTTGTTTAATTCCTTATCTTTGCACCCTTTTTCATAAATCACACACCTTAACCTATGTCAAACAGTAAAATTTACGTTCTATTTCTTAGCCTGTGTTCGCTCGGCATTAGCACAACAGCAAGCGCAACGGATGCTGCAATTGTAAGTTCCGCGAACGGCACGAACGATACTGCCGCCCTTCAACAACGCATAGACGAACTTGAAAACAAAGTTGATATGCTTATTCGCCTGCAATCCTCTCAGGTTTCGCAAACAACGGAACAACACGCTCACCTGTCCATCGGGCAAAACGAAAACAAAGGCAGCGGCACCGACTGGCAATTCAAGAAAAAGCCGACAAGCGGCGTAATGACACGCCAGCGCGTTAATGAAATGGAATATGGCGGCTTTGTAGTAACCGACAACACAAGCTCTATCAGTATCGGCGGACTTATAGTTGCGAGTGCGTATGAAGATTTCCACGAAATGGCTAACGAAAATGCTTTTGTGGTGTCAAGTATCGTTATGAATGACAAATTAGTGCCCCGCACCCGCTTTGACGCAAGTAATTCCCGCTTTTACATAAATTCGGACGTACATCTCGGCAAATTTGATTATAAAACACGTTTTGAGTTCGACTTTAACGGACCAAACGGCACTTATGCCTTTCGCCTGCGCCACGCTTTCGTAACTTTTTGGCATTTTATTGTCGGCTATACAAGCAGCACTTTTTGCGACATTCCCGTACAGCCGGAAATATTCGATAACGGAGGACCAAGCGGCAGCATATCAAGACGGCAGACTAAAATCACCTACTTCCACGACTTGCCAAAGGGCTGGAAAATAATGCTTTCGCTTGAAGACGGACAGGGCGACATCTACGACACTACAGACCGTCAATACGGAAAATCAACACGCATAAGCCCGGACTTTGTTGTTAGCATCAGATGGAAGTCCAAGCATGACGACCTCACGCAGATAAGTCTTTCGGGCGTACTGCATCCTATCAGCTATGAAAACCCCATCTATTCTCGGCAAATAGCACTTGGAGGCGGCGTAAGTTTTGCTGCCCGTTATGCCTTTACCAAAAAAGATTATTTTATTGCAAATCTGCTTTATACAAATGGTGCATCAAAGTATGTTAATGACCCTATCGACCCATACGATGCCCTTGTAACTCTTGCTCATGACGGCAATAGTGTAAACATTGAAAAACAGACAATGTATGGAGGGCATTTATACTATCACCACGATTGGATTTCCTCGAAATTGGCAACAGATCTCGGATACAGTTTTATAGGAGTCGGGCGCAACCATCAAGCCACACATATAGCTGACAGTGACCCACTTTACGGACATTATGGCACTTTAAACCTCAGCTACTACCCTTTCAACAAGGTTGCTTTCGGTTTTGAAACTATTGCGGGTGCACGCAAAAACATAGACGGCACTACAGCTTTCAATGTTCGTTTGCTGCTACGCGCCTTGTTCTCGTTTTAAGAAACATTAAACTCCTGCTTAATCACTCTACAACCTATTTCTTAGGCTTTTTATCTTTCTTGCCGAAAACCGAGATATGAACATATCTGCCGGGATTTTCCTGCAAATCCTTTAACAGAGAGTTGAGTTCGCCGGTTGCCTGTTCCAGATTATTGTAGAGTTTTTCATCGGAGATAAGTTTTCCTGCCGTTCCTTCGCCCTTATTTATTTTTTCAAGAGCTGCGCTGAGATTTGCAACGGAAGTGTTTAGCGAACGCAATGTTTGCGCTATCTGTGCCTTAGCAATGGTATCGCTTATATCAGAAAAATTAGTTATTATATTATCTAATTTCTTTTCGTTTTGTTTCAGAGTTTGGGTTATTGATTCCGCATTGCGAACTATTTGTTGAATATGTGCTTTCTCGCTGCTGACAAGGTCTTTGGCATCTTCCGTGATAGCGGCAATATTTTTCAAACTTGCATTCAAATGCTCGAAACTTTCGGTTAGATTGCGAACACCTTCATTATTTAGAACTGTGTTGATATTACTCAGCAAAGAGTCTATGGAAGTCATCATATCGCTAACCTTGTGTTTTATCGGATCGATATTGTCGAGAAGATTGGGCACGGTACGCGCAATAAGTTCATCTCCGTTTTGCATTTCTTCGGGACTGTTGCCGGGAATAATTACAATACATTTTCCACCCATTAAACCATTTGCTTCAAGCGATGCGATAGAGCCTTTCGGAAGCGGATATTTTTTCAGAACATTTATTGTCATTTTTATTCTGCGGTCGCTTTCGTTGACAAAATCAATTTTACTTACACGACCAACTTTCATTCCGTTTATAAAAACCGGACTTGAAGCCACAATTCCGCCGGTGCTGTTGTAGATAGCAAAAAATCTATCCTCTTTGGAAAAAATATTAGTTCCTTTTAGAAAAAATGCAAACCATATAAAAAAAGATACAGTTATCAAACTTACGACACCTATAGTAATATCCTTATTATATTTATTTTTATGTTTAGTCATTAATTTTTTAGTTTTACAAAGTGATATTCGGTAAATTTAGCAATTTTGAACGACTTTACTTTAGAAATTAAGTTTCCAATAGTGTTTAATGTAGAAACTAAGTCGCCAATAGTTTAGTGAATTTCTAAAACTTCAAAGGTCGAGGCGGCAAGTGAGGATGTGAGGGAGCGTACTCAAGTACGTGACCGAACAACCGAGCGAAGCCAACGAAGAGATTTGAAGAATTTAGAAATTCACTTAGGAGTTCACTATCGCTTTAATCATCGCATAAACCCCCGAATACACCTCCCCAATCCTCGCATCCGGCAACATATAACAAGGAGTTGAATAAACATTATTCTCTTTATCGAAAACGTATTCGCCTGCCTTTGTTGGCGTATGCCTTGCTCCCATTTTAAGTATATTTTCCGTTGTAACGGGGTCATTGCCGCTTGTCACATTTACATTGGGAATTAGTTTTGCCAAAATTACCGGAGCAATGCAAAGTGCTCCGATTGGTTTCTTTGCTTCGTATGTTGTCAATACTGCCCTTGAAACTTCGCTATCTACGGTCATTTCTGCACCCTTAAAAGCGTAGTCGCATAAATTTTTTGCGGCACCGAAACCACCGGGCAAAACGAGTGCATCATATTCTGAAGCATTGTACTCCATTAACGGGCGTATATCACCTCTTGCTATGCGTGCAGATTCAAGCAACACATTACGTTTTTCGTTTGGTTGTTCCTCATTTGTGAGGTAGTTTAACGTATGGGCTTGCGCTTTATCAGGCGCAAAAATATCGTAATGCGCACCGCATTGGTCTATGGCAAGCAGCGTGCTTATTGCCTCGCCAATCTCTGCCCCATCCTTGTTGCCGCATCCGGCAAGTATTACTGCAAATTTTTTCATAGTTGTATATTTTTAATTTATCATTTTGTGGGAACTTTCAATTAAATTACCCTGCGTGTTTCTCGGCGTGATAACTCGAGCGTACAAACACACCGCTTTCCACGTGTTTAAAGCCTTTCTGCAAGCCTGTCTTACGATACTCTTCAAACTTGTCGGGGTGCACGTATTCCTTTACCGAAATATTGCGCAACGAAGGTTGCAGATACTGCCCTATCGTCATTACGGAACAGCCTGTTGCGAGCAAGTCGTCCATCGTTTGCAGGATTTCAGCTTCTGTTTCACCTAAACCGAGCATTATGCCCGACTTTGCCACAATGCCGGCAGCGGCTATATGCTCAAGTACTTTCAGTGATGTGCGGTAAGTTGCCTTAGTGCGCACCGCCGGCGTAAGTCGTTCTACAGTTTCAAGGTTGTGTGAAATTACTTCAGGCTTTTCTGCAATAACCAAGTCCAATAAATCAATACGCCCTTGAAAATCGGGAATAAGTGTTTCCATTGTAACTTGCGGACATTGCTGCTTTACGGCACGTATTGTTGCAGCCCAATGCTCCGCCCCCAAATCGTGCAAATCATCTCTGTCAACCGAAGTTAATACTACGTGTTTTAGTCCGAGTGTTTGCGCTGCCTCTGCCACCCGCTGCGGCTCTTGGGAGTCCAACGGTAGCGGCTTTCCATGAGGCACATTGCAAAACTTACAGGCACGTGTGCATATATTGCCGCCTATCATAAGCGTAGCAGTGCCGCAGCCATGGCATTCCGCACGATTCGGACACAACCCGCTTTCACATATTGTATGCAGTTCCTGTTGATTGATTGTCTTACGCACATTTGTAGATAAATTTCCGTGCGCTATACGTGTCCGCAACCACTCAGGCTTCCTCAGATGTTTCTCCATAGTAAATACAAAGATAAAGATAAAGCGGAAGTTTCCTTATCTTTGTTCTTGTAACAGGCAAAATTTTTGCGGATTTTTCTTGCGGATTTTGCAAACAAATAACCCACAAAACAATGTCAAAAGTATATTTCACCAACCTGCGCACACACGCCGGACACAACTTGCTGCACAAGTTAGAGGCAATTATGCTCAAAGCCGGCTTTGAAAACATTGACTTCAACAAAAAAATAGTTGCAATCAAAATCCACTTCGGCGAAGCGGGAAACCTCGCCTACCTGCGCCCAAACTATGCAGCAACGGTTGTGAAACTGATACAACGGCTCGGAGGCAAACCTTTTTTAACAGACAGCAACACGCTTTATACCGGTGCGCGTTCCAATGCGGTTGATCATTTTATGTGTGCTATGCAAAACGGCTACAACCCGCTCGCAGTGCCGTGTCCGGTAATTATTGCCGATGGGCTTAAAGGTACGGAATACAGGGAAATCCGCATTGACGGTGAATTTTGCAAAGCACCGAAAATCGGCTCTGCCATTGCCGATGCGGATATTTTTATAAGCATGAATCATTTTAAGGGACACGAAATGGCTGGCTTTGGCGGTGCTCTGAAAAATATCGGAATGGGCAGCGGCAGCGTTGGCGGAAAGATGGAAATGCACGGAAACTCGCAGCCGCGTGTGTTGCAAAAAAATTGTGTCGGCTGCCGCGTGTGCGTTAAGAATTGCAACTATGGTGCAATAACACTTGATGCCGAAAAACGTGCTGTTATTGATTATAAGAAATGTGTCGGCTGCGGGCAATGCGTTGCACTTTGCCAATACGATGGTGTTGTACTCGGTTCAAACGATTCCACCGAAAACCTGTCACGCAAGATGGCAGAATATTCAAAGGCTGTACTGTTAGACAAGCCCAACTTCCACATAAACTTTATTATGAATGTGTCGCCGGAATGTGATTGCTGGGGACATAATGACGCCGCAATAATCCCCGATTTGGGCATTGCATGTTCATTCGACCCTGTTGCCCTTGATACTTGTTGCGCAGATATTGTGAAAAATGCACCCGTATTGCGAAATACTGTTTTGACTGATAAAAATCCGCATGTTGAACACGGTGTTGGGGAAGATAAATCGCACCTGCTTCACCCGAATGCAAAGTTTGATGCCTGTTTGGAACACTCCGAAAAAATCGGCATCGGTGAGCGGGCTTACGAGATGGTTGAAGTGAAGTGATTTGCAAAATGAAAGTAGCAATAGTAATACTTAATTGGAACGGGAAACATTTTTTAGAAAAATTTCTGCCCGCACTCCTGCAAAACACAACACAACAAGGTGCGGAAATTATTATTGCCGACAATGCCTCCACAGATAACTCAGTAAAATTCCTCAAAGAAAACTATCCTCAGTTACACATAATTCAAAACCAAACAAACCAAGGCTTCGCCGGCGGCTACAACACCGCACTAAAACAAGTTGATGCAGAATACTACGTTCTGCTGAACTCCGATATAGAAGTTACCCCGAATTGGGTTGAGCCCGTTATCACCCTTATGGATAGCGACAAAAACATTGCAGCCGTTCAACCTAAAATCCTCTCCTATTACGAAAAACAAAAATTTGAATACGCAGGTGCAGCAGGAGGCTTTATCGACTATCTCGGCTACCCTTTTTGCAGAGGACGAATTTTTAATACACTCGAAAAAGACAGCGGACAATACGATGACACCAATGAAATTTTCTGGGCAACAGGCGCAGCACTCTTTGTACGCGCAAACCTGTATCACTCGCTCGGCGGACTTGATGCGGACTTCTTCGCCCATCAGGAAGAAATCGACTTTTGCTGGCGAGCTAAAAATCACGGCTACAAAATAATGTACTGCCCCTCGTCAACAATTTACCATATCGGCGGCGGCACACTTCCAAAAACTTCCCCACGCAAAACCTACCTCAACTTCAGAAACAACTACGCCCTTATCTATAAAAACCTGCAACACAAAAAATTCCGCAAAGTA
>JAISVE010000137.1 GCA_031271725.1 Bacteroidales bacterium | reverse complement strand
CAAAACAAAAAAAATCGTAACTTCGTAAGAATATCTTTGTGGTAGTCAATTTTTCACAACCTGAAATGAAAATAAAAATTTACATAATAGTGTTGATGTCGGTGTTGATTTCGGCGTGTACTGAGCCGATTGATATAGACCTCAACAGTATTCCGCCGCGATTAGTGGTTGATGGCTCCATCACTCCCGACACAATGGCTCACCGTTTGCTGCTTACCCGCACCACTGACTACTACAATCCCGACCTGTCCGATATAGGCATTAGCGGTGCAACTGTTTATGTAAAAGAAGGTGACAATATCCACTATTATACCGAAAGTCCAATACAAAAAGGACTCTATATAAGCGATTCCAACTTTTATGGCGTGGAAGGCAATACATATACCCTCTACATATCCAATGTGGACATTGACAATGACAGTGTACCGGAAGAATACACGGCAGAGGAAACAATGCCTTACATTTTTGCACGCCTTGATTCCGTAACGGCATTTCATGGACCGGGATTACCGCCTCTTTTTGAAATGTATGAAGGAACCGGTTGGAATATTAGGCTTTGGGGGCAAGACCCACCTGAAACAAGAGAGTTTTACGGCTTTATGCTTACGGTAAATGATACTTCTTATGATGCCTATCTGCTCGAAATGTTCCGCATTAGTGATGATATGTTTAATGGAGTATATATAACAGGGCTTGCGCTGTACTTCTTTAACGACAAAGGCATTCATCCCTTGCATGAGGGTGATAGGATTTTATTGGAGGGAGTAAGTATAACTCCGGAATTTAATACATATTTAACAATGCTGAATAATATAGGTGGAATACCGCTTTTCGGCGGTCCGCCTTCAAATGTTACAGGCAATATAAGCGGCGGCGCACTCGGTTATTTTTCCGTTTACAGCAACCGTAAAGCAAAAACAATACTATGAGTCACAAGGCAGGATTTGTAAGTATAATAGGCAATCCCAATGCGGGAAAATCAACCCTCTTAAATACGATATTGGGTGAAAATCTTTTGGCTGTATCGCCAAAGGCGCAGACTACAAGGCACCGCATACACGGTATTCTAAATGCAAAGGACTATCAAATAGTTTTTGTAGATACTCCGGGTATAGTAAATCCGCATAACAAATTGCATGAGGCAATGCTTTCTGCGGTAGAAAGTACTCTTGCAGACTCTGATGTATTTGTGTTGATAAGCCCGCTTGGCGAGGACTTTAAGAATGTTGAAATACTTGAAAAAATCCGCAAAACAGGCAAACCGATAATTTTGCTACTCAACAAAATCGATTTGTCAAATCAAGATGAAATTGCCGAAAAAATAGAACATTGGAAAAATGAACTGCCAACAGCGGAGATATTACCTGTTTCGGCATTGCATAATTTCGGACTTGACGGCTTGCTCTCAAATGTTTTAAAACATTTGCCCGAGCATCCGGAATACTATCCGAAAGACGAGGTTTCCGACCGCGATACGAGATTTTTTATTAAAGAAATTATTCGTCAAAAAATCTTAATGTACTACAAAAAAGAAATTCCGTATTCGGTAGAGGTTGCAATAGAAAGTTATGAGGAGGGTGAAAAACTTGATAAAATTTCCGCCATAATTTATGTTGAAAGAGAATCGCAAAAAGGGATTATTATAGGACATCAGGGTGTTGCCTTAAAACGCATAGGCACTGAAGCACGTAGAAGTATTGAAAATTTCTTGCATAAAAAAATCTTTCTTGGCTTGCAAGTTAAAGTTCTAAAAAATTGGCGGGATGATGATAAAATCCTCTCCCGGTTCGGATATGGCGTATAGATGTCTAATACTCCAATATGGCATATTACAAAGTCTGAACTAATTCATATTGCTTTCTAAAAAACTCTATTTTAGTTTTCAAGTCTGCCTGCGAGATTAGAGTAGAGGCTGCTTTCGTGAAATGTATCCATGTTCTGAAACGGTTTATGAATGCAGGATTGTAAGTATATATTTCACTTTTGGCAAAAACATGCACACGGAATACCTTGAAAATATCCGAATAATAATAGCTGTAATTTGTTTGAATGTTGATGTTGGAAATATACAAATCAACTTTATTGGAAGTTTCGGGCCAACAGCCCTTATCTGCTACTTCCGACATGTAATCCAATAATGCACACAAATCATTTTTGATAAGTTCTTTTTCTTTATCGCTTACCAGATATATGGAATGAAAATATTGTATATCGCGTATTATGTCATCAAGAATAAGAGGATCCCAAATATAAACCGTATTTTTGAAATTCTTTACAGCTGTTATATATTCGAGTACAAGTGTGGACATTTTTTCCGGAACAAAGATTTTGGAGAACGGCAATATTTCGTATTCGCTATATTGGTGAGTTCGTTTCAATAGCTGGTATCTGCGTAAGTACGGAAAACGGGAAGTTAAACTGCGTGGCAGTCTATTTGAAATTTCCATATATTCCATATTGGAATGATTCTTAAAATCACTAATGAAGCTAACCATGTTCTTCATATATTCAATATCTTCGTTAGAAGGATAGAGGTAGTCTATAAATACTAACTTGAAGTCTAAATATTTTGAGTTGAATTTGGATATTTCATCTAATGAAATATCCCATGCAGATGCAATTTTTATGAGTTCCTCTGCAGGAAAGGTTACATCTTTACGCAACCTTCTGTACACAGACTCCCGTTCAAGTGAGAGCAAACTCATGAGATTATCCACAAGTTGAGACCTCTGCGGGTATTTTTGATAGAGTGCTTCTATAAAGCGATCAAGCCACGAATTGTTCATATATATAAATTTATGTATTGATTTCCAAATTTAACTTACAAAAATTACTACAAAAACAAAGACTTTGACAATTTGTGAGTATCTTTTGTTGATTACTACAAAAAATCCTCTTAAAACGTCAAGACTACTTTATTCGGTATCTATATTTGACAAATTATTAAAGTGTTCATAACTGATTTTGTCTTGAAAATATTTAAACATCATAATAACTTCGTATGCTTTTTTCAGTATAAATTAAGCAGGTTAAATACATTATTTGATTTTGAGTTGGCAAATTTAATAAACAAAATAAATTTTTCAAAATGAAACGAATTTATTATTTATTATTGACTATATTTTTATTGCTAATTTTAGCTACTGTAAATTCTCAAGTGCGTGTAGGAGGAAATATGCCTCCTCATCCGGCTGCTATGCTGGATTTGAATCCTGATACGAATAACAATGCAGTTAGAGGATTGGCTTTATCCCGTGTAAAGTTGACTTCAATAAACAGCCCTGTGCCTCTTGCAAGTCATGTTATGGGAATGTGTGTGTATAATGTTACCGATACCGGAGACGTAAAACCTGGTTTGTATTATAATGACGGAACAAAATGGATAGCTGCCGGCTCAATGAACAATCTTCCCGGGAATATTGTTGATAGTATAGTTCATAAGGCAACGTATTATATAATGCAGAATTTTACTGACAGTGTAATGTCTAAAGGTATTGTTGATACCGTTATAAATTATGTAGTACATAAATTTTCCGACAGTACAATATTTCAACATACGGTCGATACAGTGATTGTTTTTGTAACTCAGCCCGTAGATAAAGATTTTGCCGATAGTTTGTCCAATTATGTACACGGTCGTTTTGGCGACAGTGTTTTGAGTTATGTTATCAATAATTTTCCTGAGCAACTTTATGACAGTATCTTTAACTATGTTTCCGAGAACTTGGATATGAGTAAGGGGAGCGATACTTTGCTTCAATATTTGAGAGAAAATTTTTCTGAAGAATTTGGCGACACAATTTTGAAATATGTAACAAATAATTTTTCGCAGGGATTAAGTGATACTCTCTTAAATAATCTTGCTAATAATTTTCCCGAACAACTTTACGACAGTATCTTCAATTATGTTATCAATAATCTTCCCAAACAATCTCCCGATAGTCTTCTAAATAATATACTTGACAACGTAAATCAGACATTAACCGACAGCATAATGTCCAATGTTAATATTGGGAGTGCCGATAATACTTTAGTGGTTCAGGGCAGTGGCACTTCCGATATTGACTTGGGCATAAATTTTGTTTCTGCGTCTGACAGTTTGTCCAATTATATAAAGGGTCGTTTGGGTGAGAGTATTTTGAACTTTATTACCCGAAATTTGGATATAAATAATGGAAACGATGCTTTGCTGGAATATTTGAGAGAAAATTTTTCACAGGAGTTCGGCGATGTAATTTTGAGATACATTACCGGCAATTTTCCCGACCAGCTTTATAAAAATATCCTGAATTATGTTTCCGAAAATTTGAATATGAGCAATGGAAACGATACTTTGGCACAGTATTTGAAAGATAATTTTATAGAAGAATTTGGTGATATTATTTTGAAATATGTGACAAATAATTTCCCTGAACAATTTTCAGACAGTCTTGTAAATAATATAATCAACAATGTAAATCAATCATTAACGGACAGTATAATGTCCAATGTTGATATCGGGAGTGCCAATACTACTTTAGTGGTTCAGGGTAGCGGTACTTCCGATATTGACTTGGGCATAAATTTTGTTTCTGCATCCGACAGTTTGTCCAACTATATACACGGTCGTTTTGGCGACAGTGTTTTGAATTATGTTTCCGAAAACTTGGATATAAGTAATGCAGGCGATACTTTGCTTCAATATTTGAGAGAAAATTTTTCTGAGGAGTTTGGCGACACGATTTTACAATATGTAACAAATAATTTTTCGCAGGGATTAAGTGATACCATCTTAAACAATCTTGCCAATAATTTCCCGGAACAGCTTTATGATAGTATCTTGAATTATGTTATCAACAATCTTCCCAAACAGTCTCCCGATAGTCTTCTAAATAATATACTTGACAACGTAAATCAGACATTAACGGACAGCATAATGTCTAATGTTGATATCGGGAGTGCCAATACTACTTTAG
>JAISVE010000039.1 GCA_031271725.1 Bacteroidales bacterium | reverse complement strand
TCCATCGGCAACAAGACTGTCTATAAAACTTGATTTATGCGACCAAAGTTGCTTCCCGTCAGCAATATTTTCATCTCCATAACCTGCAAAAATAATGTGGAAATTCGGAAGTTCACCGTTATTTGCAAATTCCGAATAATCCACAAGTTCATCTGCTTTGGTTGCAACTTCTTTTGCCCAAGCCCTCCATCTACTTTCATTTAAGGCATAGTAAGATGTAGAGTTATCGGAGGATATTGGACCTGCAACGCTAACTTCAATATCCATTTTACCATAAGAATTTTCGCGATAAAAATCCCTTACGCTACCTGTATTGCCACCCGCAGTATAACCCACCTGATTCATCAAGTTTTGAAAATCAGTTAATGAGTAGGTGAAAGTTTTATTTGTAAACTCCGCAAGAATAACAAGCACTTTATGAGTTCCCAATATATTTCCCTGCGCTCTATTTGGGCTGTCTGCGTTTCTTTCTGCATTTTTCTCCGCACCATCAACAATTTGCCTTATCTGCTGCATTGCACTTACTTGCTCTTTACTATAACACAACTTAACAGGTATGTTCTGTATTTGCTTTTGCTCTGAGCTTGAATAGTTGCTTGATAATTCACCTCTATATAGAATATCAGAGCTTGTAAGGTTGCCGTATTTATCATGAACAGCAAAAACAATTTCCCGATTGTTGTTGTACATAAGCGTATGACCGTTCAAACTTTCCATCCAGTGGATACGTTCATCGCCTTTCAGGCACACAGTAATCTTCGTGCCGTCCGGCTGTGTCTTTTCAACAGGTCGCGGATTTGCAGGAACTGCCGACAAACGACCAAACATAACTAACAAGACAAGTAGTATATATATTATTTTCATATATAACAAATTTAACCAATTTTAATCGTAACTTTGGCAGTTATCTTAATAAAATTAAAATTATGGTTAATTACAAAGATTTAGGACTTGTTAACACAAGAGAATTATTTAAGAAAGCAATGGCAGGCAAGTACGCCATTCCGGCTTTTAACTTCAATAACATGGAGCAGATGCAGGCAATTGTTCAAGCCTGTGCCGAAACAAAGTCACCTGTAATTTTGCAAGTGTCCAGCGGCGCAAGAAAATACGCCAATCAAACACTTTTGCGCTATATGGCACAAGGTGCCGTAGAATACGCGCGTGAAATGGGGGTTGAAGTGCCTATCGTGCTGCATTTAGACCACGGCGACACCTTTGAACTTTGCAAAAGTTGCATAGAATACGGTTTTTCATCCGTGATGATTGACGGCTCGCATCACCCTTGGGATGAAAATATTGCTTTAACTGCAAAGGTTGTTGAATATGCCCACAAATATGATGTTACAGTTGAAGGCGAACTTGGTGTTTTGGCAGGTATTGAAGATGACGTAGTTGCCGAACATCACACCTATACACAGCCCGAAGAAGTTGAGGCGTTTTTGAAAGCAACCGGTGTTGACTCCCTCGCTATTTCTATCGGAACTTCGCATGGTGCAAATAAATTCAAACCCGAACAATGTACTCGTGATGCAAACGGTGTTCTTGTTCCGCCGCCATTGCGTTTTGATATTCTTGAGGAAATTGAGAAACGTATTCCGGGCTTTCCTATTGTGTTGCACGGTGCATCAAGCGTTCCGCAAGACTTGGTTTCCACTATTAACAAATATGGCGGTGCGCTTAAAGATGCTATCGGCATTCCTGAAGATCAATTACGCAAAGCAGCTACTTCTGCTGTTTGCAAAATAAATATCGACAGTGACGGTCGTCTTGCTATGACCGCTGCCGTACGTGAAGTTTTTGCCAATCAGCCTGCCGAATTTGACCCACGCAAATATCTTGGTCCGGGTAGAGATTTGTTGAAAAAACTCTATATGCACAAGATTGAGAATGTTCTCGGCAGCAGCAACAAGATATAATCGTTTTTCAAATTATAAAAAAAATCCCGCAGGTATAAAACACTGCGGGATTTTTATTTTCAGCTTAAATATAAATTAAATACATAATATCGAAAGAGTATCCTAATCTACACATCCCCAAATTAGAGGATAATCACTACACTTTACTCCTTTTTTTATCTCATCAATCCAAAAATTGAGTTTAATACCATTTACCAGAGTGTATTCCCAGCGGACAAAGCCATAGGTTTCGGAAAAATAACTTGTCAGATAAGTAGTAAAATATTTGGATTTTGCCTTACTCTCAATAACATAAGTTTCCATATTTCCTAATTTTGTTGGGATAATTTTCTTATCAACAATTTTGTATGTATAATGCAATGTAACCCTACCTTTCCATGCCCCTGTATGTTCACTCATACCGTAACCAATCCTCATCGCATCTTTCCAAGTATAACCAACTTTACATTTTCTTTTTATATATGGAAAAGGACAAGCCTGCAAGGCAGCAAAATAACCACATCTAATCGGGTGAAGCCATACATTCACATTATTCTCAATTAATCCTGTTGATGAAATATTTGAGTAATCAGGACTTTGTAAAAGCAGAATTTCAGTTTGATTATTATTAGTCCTCTCTTTAGTTTTATAAACTAAAAAAATAATTTTATCAATACCGATAGAGTCATCATATATATTCGAGTATTCAAAAGAATATTCAAATGGATTTTCACCATTACTAATTTTTTCATCTATATACTTCTGAACACTATCAATGTCCTTACTGCTAAGAAAGGGATTGTCTACATGATTATTATATTTGAGTTTTAAGGTGTCATTACCACGCACTATTTCATAGTCAAATATAAAAGCCATACCCGTCTTATAAATTCGATTATTTTCATCAATACTATCCAGCTCTATAAATACAGAATTATACTGAGGTTGAGAATATATCAGCGAACTGATAAAAAGGAAGATTGCTGTTATTGCTGTTTTCATCATATAAACAGCAAAGATAGTTTTTTTTGCTTAACATAAAAAAGCCCTTGCTGTTTTCACAACAAGGGCTTTCTAAGGGCGGCGACAACCTACTCTTCCGCACTTTAGATGCAGTACCATCGGCGCAAGCGGGCTTAACTTCTCTGTTCGGAATGGGAAGAGGTGAG
>JAISVE010000134.1 GCA_031271725.1 Bacteroidales bacterium | reverse complement strand
GCCTTCTCCTTGCTCACAAGCACCTGCTCTTTATACGGCGGCTGCAAAAACACAGCAACCTTGCCCTGAAAATAATCCTCTATCCGTATTATCGCCTTTGGGCTGACAAGCAACTGCCTTGTGGCACGAAAAAATTGGTTTGGATCCAATTCCTCGCTAAGACGATCGAGCGAGAAGTCAGTGGTAAAATTTCCGCCGTTATGTGTTTGCGCATAACATATTTTATTCTCACTGAAAAAATAAGCAATATCTTCCACATTCACGGTTTCATGTTGTTCGCCTCTGTTTATAAGGAATCGAGTTCTGTATTTTTTTTCTTTACTTGCAATAAACTCCGAAACACCTTTCCAATTGCCTTTATTTAATGATAAATTTTTCTCACACTTTTCCAAACACTCCTTAAGCCTGTCAATATCCAAAGGCTTTAGAATATAGTCAATACTGTTTACTGAAAATGCCCTGACGGCATATTCGTCATAAGCAGTAACAAAAACTATCATACCTTCAGGCTTTACTTTTTCTAAAAACTCAAAAGAATTTCCGTCTGAAAGTTCTACATCTAAAAAATATAATACAGGTTTCTCTTCCTGTTCGGAATACCATTTTACTGCTTCTTCAACACTGCCTCCCGCATGAACTATATCCCATTGCGGACGCAGTTTTTTTAACATGTTTTTCAATAGCCGTGCTGCCGGCATCTCGTCTTCAATAATTGCTACTCTCATAATTTCTATTCAAACATTTATTTATTACTACTGTCATTGTTGCAACAAATTATACTGTAACTGAGGGAGTGTCGTACTCGCATATTCCGTTAAGTTTTGGTTGCAACCGCGACTCTTACTGTCTGAGCGAAGCGAGTTGAGAGTCGCAGCGGACAAAACTTTACGAAATAGTGAGAGAAAAAACTCCGACCGAAGTGCAGTATAATTTGTGAAACTACTCACTATCCAACAAAGGTATCTTAACACTAAAAAAATCTTTACTACGAACAACAAAAATATCATCACCAGAAATCAACCTGTACCTTTCCGACAAGTTCCTTAACCCTCCTACCAAGGATTTCTTCAAGTGCTTTTTCGGAATAATATTATTAGATACGACAATATATTTTACATCATCACTTATCTCAACTTTTAATTCAAGCGGACATTTTTCGCTTGCGGCATTATGCTTCAAAGCATTTTCTATCAAAATTTGTAATGCTAACGGCGGTACCCTGAGCCTGTTCAAATCAATATTTTGGGGATAAACTTTCTTAACAATAAGTCCGTTTTCCAAGCGTGCCTTATGAACATAAATATATGAATCCAAAAATCTTAATTCTTCCGACAAAGATATGGTTTTCTTTTCCTGCACATGCAAATTATATCTATATACATCGGCAAGACGAACAGTAAAACTCTTTGCACGCTCCGGCTCCTCGTCTATCTCAGATAAAAGAGTATTCAAACCGTTAAAAAGAAAATGAGGATTAAGCTGCTCCTGCAAAAACCTTATTTTAGCATTCTGTTGAAACTCCCGCAATTCCTCGGCTTCCCAATAAAGGCGAATTGTATATCGGGCACTCATATTTATAAGCATTAAACTTAATATAACTACTTCCACAAGAGTTAAAAGAAAGAGAGTTGTTGCCCTGTTTATTGATAATGAAAATGCAGAAAGCCCAAAACTGTTTTTATTTATTTGGATTTCCAACATCATTTGCAATATATAGTTATAAAAAAATACAATTAGAACCATTGCAGCAAAAACAAGCAAAATTCTCTTAAAACCATCATAAACATAGGGATAAGCAGGAAAGAGGTATCCACTCAAAACATAAAAACCATAACTTAAAGCAAGGAAAATTGTAATTGATACAACAAAAATCAACAATGAAAAATTGGCTATTAAGGAACTTATATCATAAGCAGATGTAACCGTAAAAGTAAGTTGAATATAAGATATTGTACTTACAATAGCGAGTACAAGACCATTTGTAAAGATAGCACCATGAAAGAATTTAGGTCTTTCTTTTGTAAATGTTATTCTTTCTTTCTTTAAACCTTTCATCAGTATTGCGAAGTTATGCAAAAAAGGTGTAAATTTGCTAAAATATTACAAAAATATAACAATATGAAAACTGATTACTCAAAAAGTATTGAATTACTAAACAAGGCAGTAAACGAGGAATTAGACGCCATTCATCAATACCTCTACTTTCACTTTCATTGCGATGATCAAAACTTTGATCTTTTGGCTGCACTCTTTCGCCGCACCGCTATTGCAGAAATGATGCACGTAGAGCAACTTGCAGAACGTATTCTCTTTCTCGGAGGTGAGGTTGAAATGACGGGTGGTGGAAAAGTTGAGCACATTAAAGATGTAGAAAAAATGCTTGAAAAATCATTTCAAATGGAGGACACAACTGTTCTGCACTACAACCAATGGGCTTTGGAATGTGCAAATGCTGCCGATGCCGCATCCAAGAAACTTTTTGAAAACCTTGTTCTTGAAGAAGAAGTTCACCGCGACCAATACGACAACGAAATAAATAACCTCAACACATACGGCAAAAGTTATTTGTCGCAGCAGGTTATGGAGCGCAGTAAGGCTATTGCTTCAGGTCGCGCAGAAGAATAAACGTGCAAGGTGAGCGCAGGGCAAGTTTACTTGCTTTGCCGAACCGCAGCCGTTTATCATTGCGAAGCAATAATAAAAATTCCTAAAAGCAGCTATCTGCTGCGTTGCGCTTCACTCGTGGTTCGGTCACGTACTTTAGTACGCTCCCTCACCTCTCGTTCGCGCGCCTTGCATCTAACTACTTTTAATAATTTTTAATGTAGAAATATAAATCTATGAGAATATTATATTATTGTTTGCCGCTAATAATAGCGGTTGTAGGTACATTTTCCATTATGGCACAAGAAGTGGCGCAAGATAATACTGCCCAAACTCGTGACCAAGTTCGCAAAGAAAGCGCCCTGAAAATAACAACAAACCCCACTAAAACCGAACAGGACGAAGCCTCAGACCCTTCTCTGCTAAACTTACAAAGCAAAGACAACTCTCTTATCTGGACTATCGGCGGACGCTTTGGTGCCAATATTGCCTACTATGACAATATTCTCGATTGGGGAGCAGTAATAAGTGATGCCCGTATCCGCACTTCGCTTAAATATGATAACCTGTATTTTTATATGGATGTAAATTTCGGAAAAGAGGAAATCGGTTTTAAGGATATGTATATGCGTTACGACAAGCCTGTCAAGAACGGCACACACAGCATAAAGGCAGGTTATTTCAGCAACATTGCTTCCATGAGTTACAATACAAGTTCCTATTCCTATACTTTGCTTACGCGCCCTCAGCCTGTGCGTACCTTTATGGCTGAACGCGATCTCGGCGTTTCATATAAATTTTTCAACCGTCATGTAATGCTTGAACAAGGCGTTTTTACCGAAATAATGACAGATGATGCAGGCGAGAGCAATGGTTTAAAGGGGATTGAATTTGCGGGCAGATGGCTCTATAAAATTATCAACCGGGAACACATGGTTTTGCATATCGGTACTTCTGCTCACTACGCCCATCTGAGAAATGCCGACTCTTATCCTTTCATATCTTTTAACTCTCACACTGAAACAGAAGTTGATGTCGATAATCTACTGTTAGGAGGCATTCCCAATAATTCCGACATGCTTCTTGTTAGCGGTGAACTTCTTTTTAAGACAAGAAAGTTTTTCCTGCGCAGCGAATATATGCACGAAGTTTTAGCAGGTTTGGGAAGTGGTGCATACCTTGAAGGTGCTTACCTTATACTTGGAAAGTCTTACTCATATAGCGATGTGCAGGGAGTACTCGGCGGAACAAGTGACAAAAATGCACTTGAAGTTTTTGCTCGATACAGTTATACAAACTTGCAAAATGATGTACCCAATTATGTAATGCCGGCACTAGGTATTGGACTACCCGACTTTATGCTTATGAGTAATGGTAGTTCTCATTGTATTACATTCGGTCTAACATACAGTATAAATAAGTACGCAAGATTTATTATCTCTCAGAATTTCTCTTTTAACAATAATAAAGGATTTGCCCCTGCTGAGAATCGTATTGGTAAGTTTAACATTAATACTACCGAATTTAAGATGGCTTTCTCTTTTTAAGTTCGGTTTGCGCGCCATTGCAGACTGGACTTCGTAAGCAATAATTTGGATAAACGCTATTTTTCTCTATGCGCAAAATATGCTATTCACATATTTTGTTTAGCTCTTATTTATGTGAAGATGGGAAGTTTGGGAAAATATTTTATTATTACGAGTTATATATATCCTCTATATCTTTCTGCAAAATCGGTATGTCTTCAACAACAGTAGTCCATACCAAATCTGTGTCTAACTGCCCGTATCCGTGAACAACTACATTACGCAGTCCAATAATTCTTGACCAAGGTATTTTGTTATTTTCTTTAATAAAATCTTTTGATAAATGATTTGCCAACTCGCCTATTTGCAGCAAACTCATACACACTGAATTGAAATAATCTATATCTGACTTGAATGCATTGAAGTTATTTCCAAAACGTATATTAGATTGTTTTAGATTTTCTATATGCCTTAGAATACGCTGAAGAATAAGTGTGTCCCTATTCATAAATCAACTGCATTTCGTTTTCTATCAAATGAACAAATTCATCATCTATTCCTGTTGAAGTGAGCACATCAACTTTCTTAGAAAGTGCCTTTTCCATGTCTGTTTTGAAGCCTGATAATTCCAACAAAGTCCTTATTTTACCTTTCTCAATAAACAAGTCAACATCACTATCTTTATTGGCATGCCCTTTTGCGTAAGAACCAAAAAGGTACACCTTTTTTACACCATATTTCTTTGCGAACGGTTTTATGCGCCTTTTCATTTCCCTAAACGAATATATCACTGTTCTATCCATATATTATATAAGCAAATTTAGTCATTTATTTTTTATTTCGGAATTTTTAAGATTTTCCGGTAAAATTTCACTATATTTGTTAAGATAACAGCCGCCCTATTTTTCTATACGGCGCAAAAATATTTTTATGGATTCCGCAGACTATTCACTTCATTCATTGCTGCCTAAACCGCAGCTAAACTCAGAAACAGGCACACTTAAAGGCGTTATTATCCACAAACCGGGTATCGAAATAGAAAAGATGACGCCAACCGAACTTGACAAGGCACTTTTTGAAGACATTATCAATAGCCGCATTGCAAACAGAGAATACAAACAATTTGAAAGTGTATTAAGAAAATATACTTCTGTTTTTTATATTGATGATTTACTTCTGCAAACAATCAAACAAAATCCTGAAGCCCGTAAGTTTTTAATTTCAGAAATAGAACAAAAAACAAAGAGTAAACTCACATCATCCTTAAAAAAAGACAGTGATGAGAATTTTGTAAAATACATTATAGAGGGCTCTAAAAACTTAGGCGCAAAGCCTCTTTACAACTTATATTTTACGCGCGATTGGGCTGCATGCTTCAACAATAAAACAATGCCCACTTCCATGGCAACTGCGGTACGTTTTTCCGAGGCACTGCTTGCAGAAACAGTATTCAGGTTTCATCCCCACTTTGCAAAACACAATTCTTTTACAAAACCTTGGACAACTTCGCAAAAGCAAATTCTATCTTGGGGTAGCAGTCGACAAAAGCTTGAAGGCGGCGACTTTTTAGTGGAAAGCGAGAATATTTTTCTTATCGGACTTGGCTTGCGCAGCAATGAAAAAGGCGTGCTTGCATTTATAGAGGAAAAGAAAAAAACATCGGATAATTTTTACGTTATAACACAAAAACTTCCGCTTAAACCCGCATCATTTATACATCTTGATATGGTATTTACTTTTTTGAATAATGAGGAATGTATGGTTTACGAGCCACTTATTCTTAAAGGTGAAAAATATAAAACAACTCTTATAACTGTTAAAAACGGCAGAGTTACATCCTCGCTGCAACCTGATATTATTACGGCGTTGCGCAAAGTCGGCAAAAATTATAATCCGATATTATGCGGAGGTGGAAATGAACGTTACCAAAAGCGCGAACAATGGCATAGCGGTTGCAATTTCTTTGCACTTGCAGACGGCAAAGTTATGGGTTACGAAAGAAACGAACACACCATTGAAGCACTTGATAAAGCAGGCTATCAGATTGTAAGTTCACAGGATATTCTCTCGGACAAAGTTTCGCTTGACATGGCAAATCCGCGCAAAAAAGTGGTTATCACTATTGAAAGTTCCGAACTCGTTCGCGGCGGCGGCGGCTGCCGTTGCATGACTATGCCGTTTAGCAGAGCCTGATGTTATTACAAAATTACAAAGAAGGAGTTATTGAAGCCGGCTGCGATGAAGCTGGACGAGGGCCACTTGCAGGACCTGTTTTTGCTGCTGCTGTGATATTACCGCAAAACTACCAAAACTCCGCCCTCAACGATTCCAAAAAACTCAACGAAAAAACAAGGGCTGCGCTACGTGAACAAATTGAGAAAGATGCTCTCGCCTATCATGTTTCTTTTTGCAGTAATGAGGAAATCGATCAATACAATATTCTAAATGCCTCTATTCTTGCCATGCACCGCGCTTTAGACGGACTTTGCGAATATGCGGAAACAAGACCGGAATTTATTATTATTGACGGCAATAAATTCAAGGATTATCCTTGCGCAGACATCAACATATTTCTAAAAAGCAAATTTCATAAATCTTCCGATAACACGCTTTTCAATAAAGAACAAATCCCATACACAAC
>JAISVE010000176.1 GCA_031271725.1 Bacteroidales bacterium | reverse complement strand
ACAGGTGATAACTGATGCTTTACGATTACATCACCTACGCGGGGAGCATTTAACCGCTCTTGTAGAACGTGCTGAGCATGTATAGGGACAAATCCAATAACACAAGCCGACAACAGCGTACAAAGGAATAAAAACGATATTATTTTTTTCATAAAGTTTTTAATATTTTATTTTACCAAAAAATCGTAAAACCCCTAATTACCTACCCCACCTGTACTTAAACTTGCAGTTTGCAAAAGGTCCCATAAGACGAATATAAGTATCTGCAATTTTTTCTTTCATCCAAGAGTCCATTTTATTTCGCCGAGCCCTTGCAAGAGCCATGTCATAAATTTTATCGTAATCGCTTTCAAGCGTTGCCTTGTGAGGTGCAACACGATGGTGAACATAAAAAATCCTGAATGCCATTTTACCCTCCTCATCTTCAAAAGCCTGTACCATTGAGACTTCGCCCTCACGCAGTTTTTCAACCGCCATCAGCACCTGCGGTTCAATTTCATCTGCATTGTATCTCGGCTTGCGCGTTAAAGGACTTAGATATACTCCGTCTCCTTGTCTGCCTGCCTCATCGGAAAATATCTTTACCGCCCCATCAAATGTATATTTACCTGCAAGTATTTCATCTCTAACAGTGGAAAGTTCCCTCTCTGCCGACATAAGATTTTCTGTCGAAGCCTTAGGTCTTATAAGAATGTGACGTGCATTCGTCAATTCGCCTTTTTTATCCAAAACCTCCAAGAGATGAAATCCAAATGGTGTTTCAAAAACAGGCGACAATTCTCCTATCTCCAAACTGTTAGCCATCGCTTCAAATTCCGGCGTCCAGTCGCCACGCTGCGTATAACCAAGTTCGCCACCCTTGCGCCTTGAGCCAGGATCTTCAGAATATACTCCGGCAAGACCGGAAAATCTTTCTCCTTTTACAATACGCGCACGTAATTCTTCAAGATGACCTTTCGCTTCATTTTTTTCCTCAACGCCAACAATTGTTTTCTTTACTATCACAGAAAGTTCATATTCGAGAGGAATCAACGGAACACTATCTTTGGGCAATGAGTTGTAATAACGTTTTATTTCGGAGGGCGTAACCTTTACCTCCTTTGTAATATTGCCTTCCATAAGACTTGACACTATACTCTGTTTTATCGGTTCACGATATTCTTCTTTTATTTGAATTACTGTTTTTCCATAAAACTGTTCCAATTTTTCCCTTGAACCGAATTGGTCAACAAAATATCTTATACGCTTGTCCAATTCTTCTTCTACCTGCGCATCCGTTACGAATATACTGTCTTCCTCTGCCTGTAAGGTATAAAGAGTGCTTACCATCATATTTTCCAATGCTTCACAGTGTGTAATTCTCACCCCTGAGGACACTCTCATTTCCTGAATCAGGCGTTCAACTTCCGAAAGTTTTACCATTTTGTTTCCTATCACTGCCACAACCTGGTCTACAACCTGCGAATATGTAAACGCCGAAGCAATAAACGCTAAAACAACAAAAACAAATCTTATTTTTTTCATAAAATCACTTACTAAATATACTTTCAAACACGGGTTTAATAATCGTTATCGTATATTTCTTGCGAAGTTCATTCAGCCAAGTTTTTTCCAAATAATTTTGATAATCCACTATAAGAGTACCGCGCACTTCATAATATTCTTTTCTGCGTGGCGGATAGTCTGCTTCAATTACAGCATATCCCTTAATTACTCCTCCGGAAAGTATCTCAGGAGTAAGACCATATTTATTTATATTACGATTAGCATTATCTATAAATTGATTATCGCCTCTTGCAAAAGTATCGTATTCGCATTTTACATTAGCACCATATTTTTTCTCCAATTCACGCTTTATTTGTGGGTATCTCATATTCTTATCAACACATTTTTTTAAGAATTTTCCTAATTCCGGCGTACTCACATTCCTGACATCGTAAGTAAAAAGCATCGCCTTTACCGAAGGTGGTGTTTTATATAAGTCTCGATTATTGTCAAAATATTCTTTCATTCCCACAGTATCAACAATCGATTTTTCCCACACATAATTATTCGTTATATCAAAAAGATATATACCATCTCTGTATTCATCCATTAGTGCCTTAAACTCCTTATCGTAATCACCGATACGATTCATTTCATAGTCGCGTATGTAATAAATCTCAAACTCCTTTATTAGGGTATTAAGACAGTAGTCAATATTGTATCTTTTTCGAGGCAGATTTTTTTCAACATAATCTGCATATTCACCTTCCGTTACGGCAACATTATCGTAAGTGAACAGAGTTTTGTTTCCACGCGGTAATACCGGATTTGAAGCCCATTTAGAGTCTTTGCTGCTCAAATTTCTAACCAGTACATTAAAGTCGGAAAGCACCTTTCCGTTTAATGAAAATCCGTTTTTCTTTTTCATTTTTTCCACAAAAGATATAACCGGAAGTTCTGCCCTGTTAACATCTCTTTGAATACGAAATTCAAGCGTAGGTTTTAATTCTTCAAAACTTTCAGGCGGCACAGTTGAAATAAGTTTTACTATGTGAAAGCCTATAATTGATTGAACAGGTTTTGTATATTCTCCCTCTTTAATATTATACAACGCTTCTATTATTGACGGTAACATTCGATTTACACCAAATTCTCCCAGATATCCGCCTCTACCTGCCGATGCCTTGTCATCAGAATACAGATGTACCATATCCTCAAACTTTTCACCATTCTGTAAAAGATTATAAATTTCATCTGCCTTATTTCTCTTTGCCTCTATACGCGCCTCGGTAGTATCTACGGAAGAAAATGCGATAAAAATATGTGCTGCCTTTATTTTTCCAAGTGCCGGGTGTTCATCGGTAACCTGAACCAATTGATAGCCATGTATTGTTCTTACAGGCATTGACCATTCACCTGCTTTTTGATGGAATGCTGCTTTTTCAAAAGGATATGTATTCTGAAATGCCGTAAAAAAACCGAAATCGCCCTCATCGCCTGTAATGCGATACCCTTTCTGTTGAGAACGCTTTTTTACATCATCGGAGTATTCCAAAGCAACTTTGTAAACAGGCTCACCTGCTATAAGTTTTCCTCTTGCCTCCATTGCATGTTTATAAGCAGCCAGTGTGTCTGCCGGTAAAGCATCAACCTTTAAACTTATAAGTATATTGTTTGCTCTTAAATCTCTTATCGAAAAATTATACGCCTCTTTTAAAATATTATCGACAAGTCCCATATCGGTAATGTATGGTTCGGCAACACTTTTGCGATATGTTTCCAATTCACTCTTTATCTCCGTATTTGTATCATACCTTTCATCTATTGCTGCCAATACTTTAAGACGAAAATTTATATATAGATTAAAATATTCCTCCACATCTTTACGTAAAAGTGTTCCTTTGGGCGATTCATTATTTTTAAGATATAAACGCATGAAATCGTACCT
>JAISVE010000133.1 GCA_031271725.1 Bacteroidales bacterium | reverse complement strand
TTTCCGTTTTCATCCTCCAAAATACATTTTATAAGTCCTGTATGCTTTTCAGTGTTTACTTCAAGCACTTCAAACTTCGCTTTATAGGGTTTATCAACAAAAACAGGTGCAAGAAATTTCATGTCTTGATACATATAAATTGTTCCTTCGCCGGGAAATTTTGTACCGAAAACCATTGAAAATACAGAGGCGGAATAAAACCCATGTACAATTGGTTTTCCAAACATTGTTTTTGCTGCAAAATCAGCATCCAAATGAATAGGATTGTTATCGCCCGTAATTTGGGCAAAGGTATTTACGTTTTCTTGCTTAAAATTTACTTCGTAAGTGTAGGTGTCATTTACTTTTATCATAATTTTATCTTTCCTGCAAAGATACAAACAAAAAAGGCGAAATGCTTAATACATTCCGCCTTTTTATCAACGAACTTGTTTGCAGTTAATTTTAATTTGCTTAATTTTATTTTATATCTTTGTGAAAGGTTTTCTCGTCAGATATATCTGACAATTCTGATAGTTTTACTATGTTCACTAATAGTTTCCGTTCCTTGATTTGATTATGTATTAACAAAAAATAATAAATCTATGAAGAGGATTATATTATTAATGCTATTGTGGGTAAGTTATAGTTTCTGCTTTTCGCAAGACAGCAATAAAACCCTCAAAGGGCAACATACCATATACACAGAGTTTTTTGGAAATGCCGGACTTTGGTATAGTGTAGGATATGATTACACTTTGAAATTGAAAGAAAAGCATAAATTGTCTTTCAATTGCGGATTTCAATACTTTCCTATTACGAATTATTTTCCTGATTTTCCTCCAGCCGGAAGTTATCCAAAACTAATTTTATATGGCTCGCAAATCACTATTTCTCCTCAAATTAATTATTTGTATGGAAAAAATCATCATCTTGATTTGGGTATTGGAATAACTTATGACGCATACATCAATCACAAAGACCGCAAAATAAAAGAAGGCTTGGGATTTATGATGCCTTTCAGGATAGGTTATCGCTATCAGAGGGAAAAAGGCGGTTTCTTTTTTAAGATAGCCTATACTCCGATTTATCTTATAAGCATAGATTTCTTTGATATAAAATTTATACCTCTATTTGCGGGCATTGCTTTCGGTTATACTTTTAAATAATTTATGAATATTAATTACAGCACCAACAACAATCAGTATTGTTCTTTTACTTTTGACAAGTTCTATTTGATACTTCATTACAAATTATACAAACAAAAAAGGCGAAATGCTTAACTTTGTGAACAGAATTTGTTACGAAGTTCAGATAACGGATTGTAATGGCCAGAATAGAAATAAAACCCCGACTTAAAATGATTGTAATTTGTATAAAATTGTTGCCTTCCAATAAATTTATGAATGCCGTTTTGCTGAAAATCTTGAGCTTGCCAAAAACTGTATCCAAAACGTTGTATTTGGTTTCCCTGTCTGTATCCAATCCATACCGGAGCCGAAAAACCTCACCATGAGTCCAAGTGGAATAGTCTCCTCGATTTTCTTTCCAAATAGGACTTAAACCTCTTGCATCAATCGCAAGAGGTCAAACATAAAACTGACAATAAAGCAATAAAAATATAATTTTTCATATTATACAACTCAGTGTATTATTGTAAGTCCGCCTCTCTAATAGTAAAACTTAGCCATTCACTTTTTTTCTGTTTATCAAAATCCCACTTCTTTTTATCGAAAATATCTTTTATTAGCTGTCTTCCACTACTTGTAATTATACAACTTCCCTTATAGATAAGAGGAATATCATAAGGCTCTAATGGCTGTTTTTTATGTATGTTATTATAAAATATTTTTTCAGAAGATGGATAACATATTATTGTGTCAATATCAATACCATGAAATTCTTTTCTTGAGTTAATAATAACAATTGTATCTGAAGTTATATTGTTAACACTTTGTTTTACCTCTATATCAATTGGCAAAGAATCACACATCGTTGTTACATAAACGAATAAAAGCATAATTGCATTATTACATAATTTTTTCATAAACAAATAATTTTAATAAGTAGGATATCTATCCTCAATTATCATATATTTTTCATAAATTCTATCCCAATACACAATGCAGTAAATAATATTATTCTTTTTACCATTTTCTTGGAGCTATATTTTTATCAGGCAAATTGAATAATATAGGAAATCCGTAACACATACCTATAGGCTTACCGCGATTTTTTGCAGGTTCATCAAATTTAATGAGTTTAGCAACTCGCAAAGCCTCATTGTCTATATCTTCCCTAATTCCTTTAATAATTTTATGTTCACAAGTAATTCCGATAGTATCAATCCAAAATTGGATATATATTTTTCCTTCTATTTTATCCTCTATTGCCGTTTGGGGGTATTTTATATTATCAATAAAAAATTTCGATATTCCTTCTGTATTTGATAACTTTTTATTAAATACAGGGAACTTTTCCGGCTCTCCAAATATGTCAATAGCATTAGTATCATCACATCTATTCTGTGCCCATACAACAATAGATGTTTCAAAAAGTGCGAATATAAATATAAAAAGTCTTACCATTTTCTTGGAATTCTATATACGAAGTGCCATTATTGAGAATTAATGCGTGGGTATGGTTTTCTTCTTGCCTTTTTTGATGTATTTATCTATTTTAAACTTAATAGGAAGAGGATAACACATTCCAGCGGGTTTTCCATCGAAATCTAATGCCGGACTGTCAAATTTGAAAAGTTTAATAACACGCAGTGCTTCCTCATCTAAATCCCACCGGACTCCACGTTCTATTCTTGGGTCTATTATGTTGCCATTTGTATCTACCTTAAATAATAAACAAAATTTTCTTTTCATTGTGCTTTATTTTACTAAGGCATCATAAAAACTCCTCTAATTATAGTATGAAAAGGAGAGTATATCATACCAGGTATAGGAGAAGTTAATGATAGACTCACTGTAATATTATTAACATTTCATTGACCTACAATTTTCATTTATATTGTATCACCATTTCTGCTATACATTTGCCATGTCTTCCATAGCGAAGGCGTAGTCTGTAATACCCTTCTTTTTTAACATATGAACCGTATATATAAATATCAGAAACAAATAAACTTTTTGGCGGAATAACAATGTGAATTTCTTCTTCAATTTTTTCCCTGAGCTTTTTATTTCTTATTAACCAAATCGGAGGGCTATGTGGACCGCTTATTATTACAGGGTCTTCAATCTCTTGAGTAGGTAGTGTTAATAATTCCCAATTAAATAATTTCTCTCCACTAGTCCATACATATGTATCTATATTAGGAACATATTTGTTAAAATTTCTAATATGCACACTATCATTACTTTGATTGTATACAAGCAAAGTAATAGGAGTATATCGTGAATTTTTTCTTATTTTATTGTTATCATTTTTTATCAAATAACAATGCGTGCTATCAGAAAGACCTGATTGTGCCAACGTTTCTTCCCAACCACTAGCCAACAATAAAAAGACAGATATAATTATAATTTTACCACGCGCCATTTGGATATATTTTTGAAAGAAAATTCCATAAAACCATTTCATTGACAAATATAGTAGTTTTAGGGAATTTCAACTACGGAAACATTATCGAAAAAATAGTAAGCAAATTGATATGTTGGAAAATAATCCTTTTCTTTCGGATCTACAATATCATATGGTTTTTGGGGTGAATAAAGTGGATTCCTGTGTATAAATAAAGTGTCTTTATAATACTTATAAAACCGTCTTAAATTTCTTTTAGTTACTCCTCCTGAGTGATTATAGTCAGGATAAACATGAAAAGCTTGACTAAAATCATTATTTTGATAAAAGATACCAAAGGCAATATATTCTTCTCCCCCTTTAGATTTATAACACCCTGTCATTTTATGCCATTTACCATCATTAATAATGGAGTCTTGAAAAGTTACATTTGCTGTAATAGTAGAGAATTCAAATGTATTTGTATCATACGGCTCAACAATATATGTATAATAATATTCGGGAAGATCATGTATTTCCCTAAGCCAATTATTTGATGAAATACATACTTCTATTTTATCTAAAAGAAAATATGACTCAAGATGTGCAAAACAATAATAAAAACTAATTTCGTATTCCTTTCCCTCTTCCAAAGGCTTTATAAACTCTCCTGCAAAATGTACAGCTATATTTGTTTGTAAGCTCAATAAATGTGCCCCTATATATGCACTGCCTTCTAATACCGGATAATAACCAAAACAATTATAAGGAATACTGAAAGCCTTGTATTCAGAGTTTATGTGAAAATAATTAGGAGTTAGTAACCAAGTTTTATGCCAGTGTTTAGCTTGGAAGGCGGAATTTTTGATGTTTTGAAAATATGTTGTATCCGGCAAATGATAATATTCCTCAAAACTTGGATTTTTCACCATATTCTGTCCTGATACTGATGAACAAAATAAGATAAATAATAAACAAAATTTTCTTTTCATTGTGCTTTATTTTACTAAGGCATCATAAAAACTCCTTTAATTATAGTATGAAAAGGAGAGTATGTCATACCAGGTATAGGAGAAGTTAATGATAGACTCACTGTAATATTATTAACATTTCATTGACCTACAATTTTCATTTATATTGTATCACCATTTCGGCAATACATTTGCCATTCTCCCCATAAAGAAGACGTAGTTTGTAATATCCTTTTTCATAAAAATCAAATCTACGATTTTTAATATACAGTTCAGAAACAAATAAACTCTTCGGTAGAATAATAATATCTATTTCTTTTTCTGCTTTAATTTGTTTTTTACTTCTTCTATCTTTTGTTTTAACTATTGCATAAGGAGATATTACTATATTCGGTTCAGCTTTCTGATTAGATAAGGTGAAAAATTCCCAATAAAACATCTTTTCGCCAACGTATGTTTCTGATATATGAGGAACGCGTTTATTAAAATTTGTGATATGTATACTGTCTTTGCTTCTGTTCTCTATAAGGAGTGCAACTGTTATTAGATTATATTTAGGGGATTTCTTAGTTTTCTTATCATTATCTATTGTCATATAACAATATGTGCTGTCAAAAATACTACAAGGCACCGTTTGAGCCAATACTATGCTCCAAGCATTTGTAAGCAATAAAAATGCTGTTATAATTATATTTTTACCACACCCCATTTGGATACATAATAAAAAGAAACTCCCACAAACGACCTTCATCAATATCTATATTTATCAAACGTTCTACTGCCTTTCCTATGCTAGTCCAAGTTGCAGGGTTTTGTATATTTACTAAATTTGCCAAAATCTCCCTTGTTACAGGATTATATCTTATACCTGATAAAACTTGTAGTTGATGGACTCCCTCGTGCCGAATAACATCTATTATATTTGCACTAGATCTTCCTCTTATTACTTGTTTGGATATAAGCGTAAGATTACTCTTCTTAGCATAATCGCCTATATTAAGTCCCTCTTTATAAAAAGTTATACCATCTGTCATCTCACTCCCATAAACTCGAACATTAGTGCCATAGGTTTTATTAACCAATCTCGCATTCCTTCTATTAGCAACCAAAAACTTTGAATCAGGATTATTTATACCTTCTTTTGCTACAGCTGCATCCAATGCCTTTTGGTAATCAAAGCCATCCCAAAAACTTTTACCTTGCGCTGCTGCAGTAATTCCACCTGCAAAAAATCCCACTGCTCCGCCTATTCCAGCACCTATGCCCATCTGTTTAACACCTGCCAACATTGACTCACCAAATGTACCACCACCAAGTGCTGTCATGCCTACGCCATTTACAAAACCTGCTGCTGCCCCGGCTGTCGCTCCTGAAATAAAACCACCTGCTGCACCACTAATACCAACACCCGCAAGTGCCCCACCAACGGCAACACCTGCCCAACCGGACAAGGCACCGGCTCCACCTCCTATCAAACCACCAACGGCCATATATGCTGCCATCCGCCAACCTGTTGCACCATTCTTTTCCCCTATATTATGTCCCTGTATTAATCCAACAGTTATACCTATAGCAGCACCTATTAAAACTGGTATCCAAAAGAACTCTCCACTCGGGTCAACATACATCAGCGGATTGTTGAGCCCATAAGTGTAGCGGTTAAAGTTCTGCAACATGTCGGGAGCTTGAACGTAAGGGTCGGGACTCAGAAAACGTCCCAAGACAGGGTCGTAAAGGCGGGCGTTAAGGTTGATTAAACCAAACAGGTCTATGTGTTCCTCGCCGATATAACCCCTGTCAAACAAGGGCTCGTATAATACCAAGCCCCTCATATCTGCACCGGTTGGAGCAAACTGAGGATAGTAAAGTTCACTATCGCCGGAAGTATCATAGATTACACGGCGGTTGCCCCAGGCATCATACAGGTAACGCTGCAAAACTTCGCCCTCTTCAGAAATCACACTTGTTATGCTGCCCGCATGGTCTAACCCAAAGTAATACAAGCTGCCCGCATCGCCTGTACCGTTCTTCATATACGCTGCCTGCAAGCCTTCAGGAGTACGGATATAACAGATTTCGGTGGCATAAGCAGAGGTCATGCCAGTGCCATCAGTCCGCAAACTATATACCTCTTCATAATCCCCTGCATAGTATTTCTTCTTTACTATATTTCCATCTTGAAACACTTGCATCTTTACACGCTCAAAACCGGAATTATAGATAAAGTCTGCATGATCCTCTACTATGTCTGTCGGAGTTAGTACACTGTCCTGTTGGCGTATTGTCAACACACGCTGAAAGGGAGTATATGTTATTTGCTGGCTATAGAGATGTTTTTCCAGCTCTCGTCTTCTGACGAAAAAAAAAGATGAAGGACGAGAAACGGGATTTATTGCTTCTATACGGTAAGGATGTTCGGAAGAATAAATTATGTTGCCAAGACCGTTCTTATATTCCAAATTGCCATTAGCTTCGTATATCTGAGTATCGGAAATAAACTCTTGCAAACCCAAACGGTATCTTGCACTTGTCAGACGGTTTTCTTCGTCATATCCGAAATATTCTTTCCAGACAGGCTCGTTTGTTGTGCTTGTCCCTATTTCAGTACCGCCTACTATTCGAGCTTGTGAGATTTGAGAAACGCTGCCTCTGTAATTCATTTGACGGTTTGCTCTTGTGTAATCATAGTGTTTGTTTTCCAAAAGCAAATAGTCCAAACTGCTGCCCAGCCTTAATTGACGACCTGTAAGGTTGCCACGGTCATCATAAAAAGACAGTTTAAAAATACTATTGCTGCCATTTTGACCGCCAAGATAAGAATGCTGATATTGACCTCGTGCTGTCTTCTTATCGCGTTGCCAAATATTACTGCCGTCATCAAGGTTAGTTATCTGCGACAACTCGCCGTAGTCATTGTATTTATATTCTATGCAGAAGCTATTGGGGTAAGTCTTTGTTTTTTGCCGTCCATAAGCATCATAGCTATAACTTGTAGTAAAGTTTCTGCTGTCTAATGATTGTATTTCCGAAAGTACTCTGCCCATACTATCGTAAATGTAACTATTACTGACATTATCGGCTTGCTGTCCATTTATTGTGGTTTTGCTTAACGCGCCCTTAACACCGTTATAAGAGTTCATTATGGTTATTTTGCCTCCAACAGAATTGCTGTCTTTTGCAGTTAGTGTACGGATTATTTCACGACCGTATTTATCATAATAAAATCTGCTTACTGTACCATTGGCATCCTGTTGTTTTATTAAGCGGTTTTGATTGTCATAGTCAAAGGTTGCTAAACCTGCAGAGGGGTCAAGAAGGGAAGTGCGCCTACCACGGTCATCATACGTTATCACAGTCTTTATACCGTTACTCTTTATAGTGTCTGGGAGTTTGGGGTAACGGTAATGATATTTTATCTCCCCTGCCGGCTCTGTTACATTTATAACATCTCCTGTGGCATTATAAGTCTTGGAGATTGTACGGCTCTCAGACGTGCCGGCATGTTCAGTTACAGTGGTTTTTAAGCGGTCATAAGTATAAGTTGTTATATCGCCAAGATATTCACTTTGTATCAACCTGCCTTGATTATCGTAAGTGTAATTATGCCACATTATATTGTTGCTTCCTTCAAAATACGGCTCGCTCTTTTTGCTTACTCTGCCTTTGTTATCATAAACGCTTTCTGTAATTATTGTGCCGTCTGCAGTTTCAGTACCCGTCTTTATCTCTCTGCCAAGTTCATCGTAATAAGTGTAAGAAGAAGCACCAAGAGAGGTTTTTGCATGGATTGTCCTGCCATTATCACTTTCGGTAAAAATTGTTTGAATACCATTTTCATCAATAGTATTTTTTAGCCGGCCGTAGTTATCGTAATTATAACTTTTGCTTTGATTATAGATATTGGTTTCGCTTATCAGCCTGCCGTATTTCAGGTCGTAGTTCTTTATGGTTGTGCCAAAACCGTCAGTTGTGCTATTGATAAATCTATTGTCACTTGTATAGGTATATGTTCTTCTACTACTGCTATCAGGATTGTCTTTAGGAATAAAGGTTGTAATTACAGGTAATCCTAAATCATTATAGACTGTTGTGGTCGTTCCTTCTCGTGTTGTTTCACTCAACACATCTCCCAAATCATTATACTTATAGTAAGTTGTGTCTTTTAATAATCTACCTCTGTAACCCGATGTTGTTATCTTTTGCAATGGGCGTTTTAATAAACTTTCACCACCAATATTTTGATAGTTCTCATATTGCACACTTTCTTCACTCTCAAACAGACGTGTAGCGGGAGTTACGGGGACTAACCCCATGGATTGAGGAGACAGATTGGTTAAAGAAAGCTCTATGGTTGAACGTTCTTGAGTTCTGTATCCGAAATTGTCAATATCATAATATGTATGAACACTAAAATTTTTATCCGAGTTTGAGGATATTTTTTCTGATAACATTTTATAATTACAAGGAGGAAGGGTCAACGATTTTACACTGTAAGAATAAATTTCTGTACTCAGTTTTGTTTCTTCGCCAAATCTACCATGATGCTTTGTGATGCTTTGTACAGGATAAAGCATTGAACGCACTTTATCTAATTCCTGTTTTGTTGTCACACTTATATTGTTTACATTATCTTTTACAGTTGTTGATAGAAACCCTAAAAGACTGCCACGGCGGATATCGGCTATCGCACGGCTATAACTGTAAGTCTGTTGTGAGACAACGGTGTTGCTTGAAGTTATTGTCTTTACTTCACTCACTATATCCAAACCACTAAGTTCGCGGAAAGGATAGCTAAAAGTATCAGATTTTGTCTTTTTATATTTGCCGTAAGTTATAGATGTTGTTATGCCACTGCTATCAGAAATGCCGATTATTCTTCTAAAATCCTTATTGGCGCCAAACCTTGAAGAATATAAACTCTGTGCACCATAAACAACTACGCCAACATCGGAAACACCATCACCGTTAAAATCGAATAACAATTTCTCTTTTTTGTAACCATATTCATCAGTATTTACATTTATCTCGGAGTTGTTCCAATTACCCCAAGTCTTTAGTAAGAAATTATTACCGGTGTTTAGTAATACGAATAATCGTGAACTTGCGTTGTCATCAGAGCCACCAAAACCAATAATATCCAACAGCCCATCACCATTTATATCACCTAAAGAAACGGGATTTTTACCTAAATTACCATAACCTTTTTTCAAAGTAAATTCATTTATGGAAAGATCGGGGGTGGCATTATATAACATATCTGTACCGTGAGAATAATGAATATTCAATATTTCGCGATTCATTGCTACCATATCTACTAAACCATCGCCATTCAAGTCGCCAAATAAATGATGGTAGGCATCGCCGTAATCCTTATCTACGTTAGATATATAATATTCATCATGAAGAACATCGGAACTCCGATAAATGGTTTTTATATTTTCACCGGAGAAACCATTATCCAAATCATAAATGGCATCAATTTCAATATATTCTACATGATCTATCTCAAATATGTTATAAAATTTTTGATACAATATATTATTGAGTATAATAAGCTCTGACTTGCCATCACCATTTATATCCAACAATTTGTAACGACGAATTTCGTTACTAGAATTATTATGGTTAACGCGATCATGACTGATTAGCTTGCAAGCAGAAAAGGAATCTTTTAAATTGCGATATATTCTGCAACCATCGTCATTTATACCAACTATATCGGTTAAACCATCACCATCTATATCACCAAACAATACGGGATGATCTTCCGTGTTATTCCAATAATGTGTATTTACGCCAAAATCTCTTATACCTATAGTATTTGTAAACTGGTCGTTCAAAGTTCTAATGCTATCTCGCGGAATAAAACCATTGGAATATGTTATTGAAATTTGTTCATTGGCACGACCTACCAAATCACCACAACCATCTCCATTCATGTCTATAACATAACGTGGATGCTTGGCAAGCTGCCAGCCGTGAGATTCACCGGTAAAATCAAGAGAGTAAGCTATGCCATTATTACCGGCAAAACCATCATTGCGAAAAACATTCACATACTTCCAGCCAAAACGGACTAGCTCTTCAGCACCATCACCATCAATATCACCAGGAACATAAATACTTCTGTGAGCAGGACTTTCGTCATGGTGATTGAAATCATACCAAGGTAGCTGATCCTCCTCGCTATAATTATTATAATTGCCGGCAAAACAAGGAAAATCGTAAACACTAAAATTGCCTTCATCATTATTCACATTACTCCAAACAAAAGATAAAGGCAAGTCTTTCTTATAATAAATAATATTAGAATTAAGAAGCGGAGGAGTGTAAGGGTAATATTTATTGATTTGTCTTAATATTGTATATGCCTTTTGAAACGGTGTTTCGTAAGAGAAGTCATAATAATAAATCTGTACGCCATTGGAATATATGCTTATCTTTGATAACAGTAAATTTTCATTTATCTCATGACCGCCCAAAAGATATTTTCTTAAACTTACCGGATTCGTCTTATATATGAACCTTATTTCCGTACCAACATTAGAACCACTTGAACCATAATTTATCTTATCTATATAAGTTTGACCACCAATGTGAAGATAGCTATACTTTATACTATTGCCATATCCATCTATTATCTCACGCAACAAGTAAGAAAGTTTTTGATTTGTTTCAAAATGGCGCAAACTCGAATTCTCATTATCGCCATAATATAAAGTCATACCTTCTCGTGTCTTTATTACAATTCTGTCTTGGATCCAATAATATATTATACTATTGAAACTTGGGTTATCAGCTGTTTCATAGGTTATTATATAACGCATATTAATATCCTCTAATGGTAATGATTTCAAACGCTGACCATCCAACATAAATTCTGTAAGTTCATTGCTGCGCTCACTATCATAAAAAAGATTTTTGCTGGTACGGGTTATAGCAGATAAACCCTGCAAATGAAAGCCTAAGCCTGCAATGCCCATACCAGACTGGCTGTTATAAACTAAAGCAAGGTCTGGCTGCATATTCCTTATACCCGCGGGAACATCTATAGGTACTGTATAGGTAGCACCACCGCTTGCACTTACACTCACAGAGCCTTTTAAGGGCTGAGCCTCACTACCGCCATCATTGGCTTGTATATTATATATCTCATTATACTCTCCAAGAGTTAAATCTGAATTCCCATTAACACTTACACGCAAAGCTGAACTACCGTCAAAAGAGAAAAGAACAACATGCTTTTTATCTCTACTATTATTAAAATCAGAACGGGTGAAAAAATATTCATTATTTAATATGGTGATATTTTTACGTTGAACAGAATAACAGTCACTGCCCAAAGAATTGGTGGCATTTTCAGCACGTAACAACACTTCACCGACAAGAGCCGGAGTGCTGCCGTCATAATCCATATTATCCTGAAGATTATTATCGGCATCATAGATTTTTATACGGCTTCTTGTATTAGGCAAGGTGATACTGTTATTATAAAGAATTACATTATTGTTGTTGATGTTGGGGATACTGTAAAACTCTTCTATATTAAAACTGCTGTTTGCACCACGAGCAGCAACTATTGCAAGGCTTGAAGGATTTAGATATGTATTATTAGGGACGGTATAATTATATTGTATTTGACTGCTCGACATCAGGCTCGTTACCTCAACGCGCCAACCACTTATATCAACAATGCTGTTGCCATAGTTATATAAAGACAAAAACTCGCCGTCATGGTTTGTCGTAGTTTCGGTTAAAGGGGTGTCATACAACACTTCGCTTATTATTACTGTTTGACGTTGCGCGAAACTGTGTTGGACAAAAAGAAATAATGCAACAAAAAAAATTGCTAAGAGAGTGGTGCGTCTTAGAGTATTCATAAATTAGTTTTTTTATCTAATGTTGTATATTGTTTGTGCCGTATGGTTTAATTATTGTTTTATGATTTTCCAAACACGGCGGTCTGCCGGAGATTTTGCATCGTTATAGATGCTCAGGTAATAGATGCCGCGAGCGTAACCGATTATTTGCAAAGTGGTTTCACCGGTGAAACTGCCGCTCAGCAATTGCGTGCCGGTGCTGCCATGCAGGACATAGCGTAGCGTTGAGAGCTCGCTGACTTTGATGTTTAGAATGTCCGCTGTGGGGTTCGGGTAGATTTTTGCTTCGTAGTCCTGCGGTGGAGTGGGCGTATCGCTGTCAGTAAGAGCATCAGCAGGAATATACTCATCTTCCTCGCCGTCATTGTCATTGGCGGGAGCATTGTTGTGGGGTGCATGACTCGGAGGAACTTCTTCTACAATAGTTCTGCCAATACGGTTACCGGCATTGTCATAAGTGTAGTAAATGGATTCAATGTTTTGCGCAAAAGCAGACGTACAGATGCAAACACAAGCCCATGTACATGCGCAGAAAAACAGAATACAAAGAAAATTTTTCATGTGTAAAGTGTTTCAGAGTTTATCAAATTTAAAAAATATTTACGAAACTTTGATACTATCCTTACTAACTTTGTCCGATATGCAATTTTTGACAAACTCAATTTTATCTTTCCTGCAAAGATACAAACAAAAAAGGCGAAATGCTTAATACATTTCGCCTTTTTCACAAAACTAAAAACCATCTATTGTTTAACAATTTTTGCAGTAGAAACTGCTTTGTCGGTTTGAACCCGAACAACATAATTGCCTTTTGAAAGAGCAGACAAATCTACTTTGCTATTGTTGCCCTGCAATTGCAACACAACTCTGCCTTGCATATCCAACACGGTAATTTGCTTAACCGCTTGTTCACTTTGAACATGCAGCACGTCTTTTACGGGATTAGGATAAACCTTCGCAACATTTTGATTGTTGATTACAAGATCTTCGTTTGCCTCACCTTCAGGTTCAAGTATCGTATAATAATATACATATTTGTATGCTGTATCAAGACCTATTCCCTGATCTTCGAGGTCGTATCTGAAAAGAACTTTGTAGAGATATGGATATACTCCATTAAAATCCGACCAAAAATAATCCATCGCAAGTATATTCTCACTGCTTACATCAAAGTCATAACGCCAGCCTTGACCGTTATCAAATGCTCCGGTTTCTTTGGCAAGCTGTTCAAAAAATATAGCCTTCCACACTAAAATATCATCTACAAACTCGTATTTTCCGGTTGAGTAAAAAGCAAAAGTGTCGCTTTCTGTTTCTGTTTCGAGGTCATATATCAATAATGATAACCAATTTTTGGTTTCAATCCTGTTATTATTTTCATCATACTTGAAAAGATGTTTTGCTATAAGAGTTTTTACGCTTTCTATTCCTTCATATATGTACCATTCCGTTTCATTTCCCTTATTGTCGAATACTCGGCTCTCTTCATTTGTAAATTCATAAACTCCCAAATCGCTGTTATAAAACCAGCGTTGATAAAATGTCTGAGTCATATCATCCCAATGATATGTGGGTTTATTGGCTGCAAACACATATATACTGCTGTCCAAACGCATTGGGTCGGGATTATAAGCCGTACCAACCCCTATTGCCTGCCATAGGTTATCGCTATTCTTAGACCAGGTATATTTATAATCGGATTTTACTTCCCATTCGCTGCCTGTATATTGAGAATATGTTTCTTCAAGTTCTCTTCCGCCATCCCATTCAAAAACTGTTACAACACTGCAATTAAGACCAGAGCCCAAATCATAACATCCTTCTTCTCCCGTATTAGGATTAATCACAATATTACTGTCATAAGTCAGATTCCTTGTGCCATACTCATCAATCTCAGTCCAGCCATGGGCATCTCTGCCTGTCGGACCCCATTTGCCGTCAATCCAATTCCAAATAAAAAGTCCTGTTTGATAACTGTAAGGATTGTCTAATCTAATAATTGTACCTTCGGGAACTTGAAAGTCAAAAGGCAAAAAAGTTCTTGCTTCTTTATAGTCCCCTGTTTTTACTCCATCTATAAAAATATAACCTTCAAAATATGTTTGACGTCCCCATTCGTCCCAAGCACAAGTATCTACTCTTGTCTGACTCCAGGCATCATCAATCCATTCATATACTTCCAAATATGTAGGTTCCGGAAATGAGCCTGTATATCCATAAATATCCTTACTCATATTAACCCAGTCGGCACTTGCGTTCTCACGCATGGAAACGATTTTTGAATCACTCAAATTTTGAGTATTGTAAGTATATTGAGTTCTTAATGCAGAGCCGTCACCATAGGAGTCTGTCTGAGTTATCAGATAACCCACATCTCCTCTTGTTTCCCATTCCAATGCTATCTCAGACATTAAGTCCCAATTTTTTGTTTCCGGATTATATACTGATTGAACTGTTCTAATGGGCCAAAGTTTCTCATTGAAAAAATATTCCTGTTTTAAGAAACTATTGCCGCTTCCATCCACTGTTACAATGCTGTCTAAAATATGAAGTGCATCGCCGGCTTTCATTGTTTTAGGACGAGGATTTTTAATAGAAGGACAATAGTCCTCAATGTTGAAATACGTATCCTGTGTTTTTGGAGATTCTTTTATTAGTCCTGCTTCTTTGCGGGATCTTTCTTTTCCTGATTCACGTTTCAACTCTGCTGATTTTAATTCCGTTGATTTTTGCCTCAGGGTTTCACGTTGAATTTCCTTGCGCCCGGAGTTTTGCGCAAAAGCAATACCCGCTACCAAAAGGCATGCAAGTAATAAATTTAATCTTTTCATAATTTTTGCTTTTATTTGTTTATACTATTTTGTTTCTTAAAATGCTTTGATGAATTTTAGTTATCTATTTCTGTTTTGCGCTTCGATTATACATTCTCATCAATTTATTGTTTGATAAACTTTACAGATTTGTTTCCGGATTGAATGATGTAAACACCACGGGGTATGTTTGTTTGCCATGTTTCCGCAACTGCACCTGCAATATCCTGATATATCAAAACCCCAATAGAATTATATACACACCAGCGTTGCCCGATTGTTAAACCATCTATATGCAAAACGCCATCTTGCATCCATGCCTTAAGTGATTGATATTTTGTTTTTTGAAGATCTTGAATGCTTACCGGTGCTTCATCTATAAAATAAAATGATATTGTTTTTAGGATTGTGTCATGGGTGATGCCGGTAATTGGCTTTTCAGTCGGATTGCGTGCCCATGACATTGAGTATGGCACTGACTCATCTGTAAAACTCGTATTATTAGGTTGCGGATACGGATCGGTTTCGCGATTTTTGCTGCAATTACTCGCAAGTTTGTCGCAACCGGCCTGTTTAACATAGTATCCGCGATGTGCCACATTATTGTTTACTCCATTATTTCTCCAGCCGGACCAATTTTCATCAACATGGCAAATAAGCATTCCGTTTCCCGGAATAAAAGAATCCCAACCTTGTTTCTGACGGTTTTCAAGCAGAAAATATTCTTTTTCGGTTGTTGTGTTTATTCTGTAAACAAGCGCAGAGTCCGCAGGATTCGGCATACTTTGAATGCCTCTGTCGTTTTCCGTAAGTTCTATTGTGCTTACCCAACCCAAGAAATTGCGTGCCCATGCGGAATGGAGTGCAGGAGTGCGCCCGTCATCGTTCCAGTTGCCGTGAGCCATAATGCACCATTCGCCCATATCAACAGCTGTTCCACTCAAACTGTAGTCGGCATCGTAAAAGTCAGGCAAGCCGAAAACATGGCTTAATTCATGTGCAATAACTCCGATATGCGTTATGCTGTCTCCGCTATTGTTCCGTAATTCGGGTGAACATGAATAATTTTTGATTTTTTTACCGTTGTAATTTAATGGGGTTTCAAACTCTCCCATGTGTGCCCAAATACTTTCTCCTTCTGTTGCGCCCGACTCCTGACCATGTCCCGCAAAAATAATATGCATGCAGTCCACAAAGCCGTCTTCATTCAAGTCATAATCAGCAAAATTTAAACCGTCTGCGCTTGCCGCAGCGGCGGCTTCCCTTCCCAACCTGCTTCCGTCATTTCCTGACGATTCGTCATAATAAATTATACTGTCTGTTAATTTGTAAGGTCCGTAAACATCCACTTGGAAATTGACCAAACCGCGTGAACTCGCCAGGAAATAATCGTGTACGCTACCGGTAATTTCTTCACCGTCTGCATTTAAGACGTAGTCAGGTTGATTCATCAGCATTTCAAAGTCAGTTTTGGTTTTGCCGAAAGTTTTGTCCTGAAAGCCGACAAGGATTATGGGAGCACGAACAAGTCCGGATATTTTCTGTTGATTTTCAGGGCTTTGTTCTTGTGTATATAATTCATTATGAAAGGTTTGCCGTAAATTCCTGAGTTGGAGCATGGAATTTACCTGCACCTTGCCATAGCGCAAGTCTTTAGGTTGTTTGCTTAAAAAGTTGCGTTCGTTTGTGCTGCGCCCCGGCGCATTATGCGCCTGAACGCCGGACGGCTTTATGCCGCCTGAACCATCTGCAACCGCATATTCCAAATATCCGTCTTTGTTGAAAAGCAGGGTGTAGCCGTCAGGCGTTTGCGCCCAATGCACACGCTCATCTCCTTTGAGAGTTATTGTAATTTCCGACCCGTCAGGCAACCGGTAGTCAATGGGCGCGGGGCGCGCCGGCGCAGCAAACAATACTACTTCAGAGAGAAATATCCCCACAAGCATCAATAAAATCCCACACTTCTGAAACATAGACACTTATCAATTATAATAAATAATATACAAATTTATGTATTTTAATATTATATATTGATAAATAACATATAAATTAGTGTCAAATTCATGAATTCGACACCAATTTATACTCTTCCTGCATTGATTTTAGATAAAAATTAGGACTAACGCCGATAATTTCCTTAAAAGCACTGTTAAAAGTAGTTTGAGATTTAAAGCCTACTTGAAGAGCCACAGACTCAATGGTATATCTTGCAATATCGGGCTCCGAAAAAATCCGCTGCGCTTCCTTTATCCTGTAACTGTTTAAGAATGAACGAAAATTCTTCTTTAAGGCATGATTTATTACCTGCGATACATAATTTTGATTAGATTGTATCAACTCCGCCAACTTGTTAATAGAAAATTTCGGATCACAAATTATGGAAGTATCCTCCATAATTGCTAAAATTTTGTTCAGGAGTTCTTGCTGCACATCATCGGTAAAATGTGTTTTCTTAGTGTTTTTACGAATATCTCCTTCGGGTATATCTTCCTGAAGGGTTATTATTTCAAGGTTCTTTTGAAATAATAACTTATAAGCCGTGTTTAATTTTCTTTTTTGAAAAAAAACAGACAACAACACAATGCTTACAGACAAAAGGGCAATCAAAGTTATAAACCAAATAATTCTTTGATAATAAATTGTTTGCTCCTTCATCTGCTGTTCTATGGCAAGTTGTTCCAACTGTTCATTTGTTTTAGAAATTTCGTACAAACGTTGAAGTTGATTTATCTCTCCGAATTTTTCAGCCTTAAATATAGAATCTTTTAAGTTGGCATACATTCTAAAATATTCCAACGCATTTCTGTTATGCCCTTTCGATTCTTCTATTTTCGACAATGTAAAATTATTTTCAATCAAAATGTCCAAAAAATTATTTTCTAACGCAATCTTATTCGACAAATTAATGTAAAATAATGCCGAATCTGTTTTTTTTACTTCAAAAAACAATTTTCCCAAGTCAGATAAGTTTTTTGCTTCCTGTTTAATTTGATAACTTTTTTTTGCTTCATTCAACGCTAATCGAAAATAAAAAAATGCAGAATCATAAAATTTATTTTTTTGACAAACCGAAGCAATTGTATTCAATGTAATATTATAAATATCGCTATGCTTGCTTTTTTGTAATGACTTGTTTACATAGTAAAATGCGCTGTCAAATTTCCCTGTTTCTACTTCAACGGCTCCCAGATTATTCAATATTATTGCGCTTGTTACACTATCCTCACATAAATCCATAGCCTTTAAATAATACAATTTTGCAAAATCATATTTATTAAAACTATAATAAATGTTCCCTATATTAGTATATATTTTTGATTTGTAAGATACGTAGCCATATTCTTCACATAAATCCAATGCTTTAATCAGAAATTCATAAGCACGGCGATAGTCGCACATGTGATAATAGATAACCGCAGACTTAACAAGTGCTTCAATAATTTGTTTTTGATGTCCTGCATTGCTTTCTTTTACAATTGTGTTAATAATTAAATTGTAGCAAATTAAAGCCTTCTCGGTGAAATTTTGATTTTCATAATGATTTGCCGTATCAAGTAGTTGCTGTGAAGAAAGACTTTTATGTTCTTTAATAAATCCGTTATACTCTGATGAGTTTGACGGAGCAGGCTT
>JAISVE010000046.1 GCA_031271725.1 Bacteroidales bacterium | reverse complement strand
ACATGTTTTTCTTCTTCGGAGCCTTCTTCCTTTACAATGTATTTATCTTTTGGTGACCGTCCCGTGAATACGCCCGTATCAACCGTAACTGCCCCCATATCGGTAACAAAGCCTTTGTCAAAACCTGTAAGTGACGAGTCGGTTTCATGCTTGAAAAGTTCGTCATAAGAGAGATTGTGATAAATTGTTTCAACTCCTTTGATGCCGTAATCGGCAAGATCTTTTTTAATTGTTTCAATGTTGTTCATAAATTTTATTTTTTATAGATTTATTTCCGATATTTTATTTTTGTGGCTTTCCCTCTGCGCTCAACTTTCAAAGTTAGCGATTTTCATTCTATATTTACTTAGGCTTTTACGAATTTATTTTATTACTCCGGTATAAAAAGCTGCAAAAAATAAATTAAAATTATTATATTCGTATATATAAAATTTTAAAACATTATTAAATATGAAAAAACGATTTCTATTTCTAACACTCACTTTATTCTTTATTACTAACGTTTGGGGTACAAGCTCTGCGCCACAAACAAAAGGCGAGCCAACAACTCTTATTGATGAAAAGTTTTCTGCACTCACGCAGGGTACTGATGAAAATCCCGACTTCAGTGTTCCATTAAATTCCAACCAATTACACGCTCTTTTGACTGCAATTCCCGGAACCGAAACTTATAAATGGGGATTGGGAGGAGGTCTCGCATATCCGGCCGGGAGCTCGCTTTATCTTCCGAGCAGTCCGCTTGTAACACCCTGGTTTGACGGACAAGCTGCCGGAACCATTAACATTTCAATAAAAATAAAATCCAAGAAAGCAACAGACACCTTTGGAATTAGGTTTCAGCCCTATCTCGCCCAAGAAGTTATTGAAAAGGTTGTGGTTAATAACACATGGCAAACCTACAATGTTTCTTTTTCTGCTGCCGCAGGCGACTTCCAATGGTTCTTTAACGAAAAAGGAGTAGATTCATTTTTTATAGACGATCTTTTAGTTACACTGGAAGAAGGAGCCGGTGGCGATGTAACAACCAGCCTTCCGATTCCCTTTAAAGAAACTTTTAATGGCCTTGCAAACGGAAGCCAGGAGGACATTTTAGTTTGGGAAGGAATGACCGACATTATAAATGACAATGCCATTGACGCTTTGGCAGACAATGCCGGTTGGACAGGCGAAGGTATTTATGAAGCAGCCGGCACGGCTCTTATTGGAATGACAGCAACTTCATTTTTTTATGGGGGAGGAAAATTAACTTCACCAGCCATAGAACATAGTCAAGATAAAACAATTATTGTTTCATTAAAATTAAAGCATGGAGCCGCTCCTCCTGCTCCGGACATTGACTTTGTTATAACTTGTAACGGATCTAATGCACAAAATATTCCGAGCATCAAATATGCTGACGGATGGCAAGATTACAGTGTTTCTTTTCAGGATATTCCTACAGGAGATATAAAGTTTGAATTTCAGGCAGGCTTTCTTCCAAATTTTCCGTGTTTCATAGACAGCATTGAGATTTTCTACGAAGAAGCTGCACCGGTACAACTTGTTGAGCTTCCTCTTATAGAGGGTTTTGATAAATTTACTGCAACAGATGAAACCGATATTACTGTAGAATATAAAGTGCCCGAAGCATTCACAAATACGCCCGGATGGAGTGGCAGTAAAGTAAGTCAAGCCGGCGGAGCAGCCAAAATCAATAGTATGGGCGGGCTTTTACAAACACCGAAAATTTCCGGTTATGACGGCAAAAAACCTGTTGTTATTTCCGTAAGAGCAAAAGCCGCAGACAAAGAAAGCGATACTCTCAAGTTAGATGGCACTGCGGAAGTTAAAGATATTGCTATTACAAATGAATGGGCTATTTATACTTGCTCTTTCTTAACACTTCCTGCCGGTGATATTAGGTTTGTATTTACGCCGAACACATGGAGTGCAGATCCTGCTGCTATCATTATAGACAGCATTGATATTAGATATGCTGATGTGATTGCGGGAGATTCTGCCGGTTTCGGAGCAGATTTAACAAATCTTCACTGGACAATAACTGCCGACAGTATTCTTACGGTTAGTGGTACAGGCGGCATGGCTCCTTTCACTAATACAGCGGCTAATGTATTTCACAGAGGTACTCAAAATTACACAAAGGTTAAAACTCTTGTTATTAAAAGCGGCGTTACAGGTATAACAGCTTTTGCCTTTGCAGATCTTCCTAACTTAAAAACAGTTCTTAAATTTCCAAGTTCAGTTACATCTCTTGGATGGTATGCTTTTCAAAACTGCACAAGCTTGGAAGAAATAAGTTTTACTGAGTATAATTTTGATTTTTCTGAAATCGGTCAATATGCTTTTGACGGTTGCACAAGTTTAGAAACAATAACTCTGCCTAAACTCCTTAAAAAAATAGGCATTGGAGCTTTTGCCAATTGCAGTGCTTTAACAGATATTAATTCTGACGGGCTTTTCTTCTATTCTGTTGATGGCGTTCTTTACAATGATGACACAACAAATTTGGTTGTTTATCCTGCAGGAAAAGATGCTTCGTTTACAATTCCAAGCACTGTTGATACAATAAATAGCGGTGCCTTTATTGGAGCAACAAAACTTGACACTCTTCTTATTCATGGTGCTGTTGCATCTATTGAAGCATCTGCTTTTAAGGGTTGCACCGGTTTAACCGATGTTTATGTTTCGTGGCAAACACCCATTGTTATTGCTGCTTCCGTATTTGACGGCGTTGCAACTGCCAATGTTGGCTTGCACATTCCGGAAGGCACATTAGCAACTTATCAGGCTGCCGATGTTTGGAAGAGTTTTAAATTGATTGCGCCGGGTGCTGTAAACAACGAAAATATTGTTGTTGCAGAAGACCTGTCATTCTTTGTTTCGGGAAATAATCTTTCGGCAAAGAATGTTGAATTTGGCAGCATTATTGAAATTTTCAATGTTGCAGGTCAAAAAGTATTACAACGTGTATATACCGGCGGAACTATAAACATTGGTAATCTTCCGAGAGGGCTTTATGTTGTGAGGGTTGGTGGTGTTTCTGTAAAAATCGTGAAGTAAAAAAATTATTTTAAAACATCATCTACTTCGTTGCACTGCACTTGAGGCTCGGTCATGTACTTTAGTACACTCGTTATTGCTTCGCAATGAAGTTGCTATCGCTCGGCAAAGCAAGTGAACTTGCTCTGCTCTCGCTTAATCGCAACTTTCGCCTCTGCGTTTGTGCGCCTCGTATCTAATATTTTAAAATAATTTTTAAGATCGCACGAACTTTTGGAAATCTAAAAGTTCGTGCGATTTTTTTATCTTTACATTATTATGCAAACTTGCGTAAAAGATTTTTTGGTTTTTATCATAGAAATGTCGGCAGAGCGGCTGTTTGACAACAATAAATCTTCTGCATACATTGAATTGAAAAAAGCAGGAATTTTAAATTATTATGCCGAAACATTTGATGTTTCACACACACTCGGCTCGGAATATCTGTTAAACGAAATAAAAACATTGCTAAACAAAAACAAATGATACTGTATCACGGAAGCTCTCTGATTATTGAAAAACCCGATATTTTTATCGGCAGATGGGATGTTGATTTCGGACAGGGCTTCTATTTAACAAGCAACAAAGAGCAAGCTGTACGTTGGGCAAACAGACGTAAACTGCAAAATAAAAATGCAAAAGCGGTATTGAATATCTACAATTATAATTCTGAAAATAGTTTATCAATAAAACAATTTGATGGATATGACGAGGATTGGCTGGAGTTTGTTATAAAAAACAGAACATCAAAATCCACGCCTGTAGAAATCAACTTTGATATTGTTTTCGGATGTGTTGCCGATGACGATGTAATAGTTGCAATAGATAGATACATAGAACTGTTGCAAAAAGGACATGCAACAAACAATACAAAACTTGCTTTGTTGGATGAGTTGAAATTTTCAAAACCCAATGACCAGTTTTGTTTTAAAACGAAACAATCATTACTGTATTTGAGTTTTGTTGAAAGCAAAGAATTGTAATATGAAAGACGTTTCCTTGGTAAGAATGATTATAGATGATATTGCGGAAATAAAAAACATTTCTTTAAATGCCGCAATGGATATATTTTATTTATCTGACACTTGCAAACTTTTAAGTGACAGGGAAACCGGCTTGTTCACTTATACCCCATATAGTTTGGCGGTTACAGTACTTGATGAATTGAAATAATTTTTTAAGATTGCATGAGCTTTAGGAAATTTAAAAGTTCGTGCGATTCTTTTTTCTGTATGAAATTGCGTATCTTTGTTTTATATTTAATAAAACTTACTATTATGAAACAACGTTTTTTATTTCTTGTCATGGCACTTTTTATTGCCCTGGGCGTTATTGCTGCGCCTGCTAATATTGGTAACAACCGCAATATTCCTATTAAGAAACATCATCGCTTACATAACGCAATTAAAAAAGTTGCTGCTATTAAAGTAACAAAAAGCGGCGAAGTTATTTTAACCGAAGATTTTTCCGGATTTACTGAAGGCAGTGAAGCATCGCCGGACGCAACCGACATTACCGATTTTGAAACCGGAGAAATTCCTGACAACATGACCCAAGCACCCGGTTGGATTGGTGTTGGCGTACATCAAGCCGGCGGCAAAGCATATTTGGGATATGATGACTATTTCGGAGATGGTGAAGAAACAGGAGTTATTGCACCACCCGCCTTTGAACATGACGGAACCGGAACTTACAATGTATCTGTAAAAGTTAAATCTACAAACACTCAAGGAGATTATTTTACTGTTGAGTGGGGTAATTTAGCTGTGGAAGATGAGTGGGATTATTTAGAGAAAGAAATTACTAATAGTTGGAATACCTATACTTTTTCATTTTCAGACATTACTGAAGGGGATTTTTCTTTTCTTTTTTATGCATCAGATTATGAATGTTTTATTGACGATGTTCAAATTTCATATGAAGAAGGCACCGGTGGTGGCGGTGGCAATCCGAATGTTTTCTTTTTTGAAGATTGCGGAACTACCGCTCCGGACAATGGAACGCGTCCTGCTCCTGCAGATTATACCGGCTGGAGAAATTACGGCGTGGACAACATTACATTTTCCGGAGCTTCTGACGTGCGTTCTACGAGTCAAATGGATCCTCATGTTTGGTTTTCTACTCAAAATTTTCCCCGCACATTTGAAATAGACGGCATAAACACGTCCGAACATCAAAACATAAAATTTTCGTTCAAAGTTGCAGGCAGCGGCTCTAATGTTAAGATTAACGAAGTACTTAGTCTTTCCTGTGTTGCCGGAGGACAAACAACCAATATAACCTTACCTGCAACAACGACCGGTTCAAATACCTTTGTTGATATAGAAAACTTAACGGGAATACCAAGTGCAGAAAGCGTGAAATTTGTTTTCTCCTCATCAACAGGAGGACTTCGACTTGACGATTTCACTTTAGAAGGAGCCGGAGGAAGTGTAAATATTGACGACTTAGTTGAGCAAAAAGACAACAAGCCCACATTTCATATTTCAGGTAACACTCTTTCCGTAAGAAATGTTGCGCTCGGCAGCACGATTGAGATTTACAATGTTGCCGGACAAATATTGCAAACAGCAAAATATTTCGGCGGTGGCAGTGTAAGCGTTGGCAATTTGCCTAAGGGCGTTTATATTATCCGCGTTAACGGTGGCTCATCCACAAAAGTTGTGAAATAAGCGGGGTCTAAGTTAGTGATAAAAATAAAAGGCGGCATTTAAGAAAATGTCGCCTTTTTGCTTTTATTGACTACATTAAAAATTCCTCAATGTTGTCAGGGCAAATAGTTTGTAAATTTTCAACATTATAACTTGACTTAAAACTTGGCTGTTTTTTTGCAAAAAACAACTTTTAGGGAATAAATTCCGCAAATGTCGCAGCTTTTAGGGAATATTTTCCAAAAATGTCGCAAAATGAATGATGTTATATTTCGGACTATTTACGTTTTGTCGAGGTTTTTACGGTTTGGGGGGAGATGTGCGGGGGATTTGCCTGCGGGATGGGGCGTAAACATTTCCGATTGCGATTTCGAGATTTCTGCGTGATGCGGTTGGGTTTTGGGAGTTCTGCAAGTCCACACTTTTTAATGCGCACATACGATTTTTCTACATTGGTGCAATGACAACAATGTTTTTATGCCAACCCTCGCCTAATAACAACCAATAATTCGCGTTGTAGCGTATTTCAAGAGAATGCAGTCCAAAACCCTTACCGCATAGCAGAAATTGAGTAGGAGCAAAGGAAATGTTTACGCCCCTGACGCGCGGGGAAGGGTGCGGGGTGCGAGCGAAGCGAGCACTGTGTGTGGGGCGGGCGGGGGCTTGTGTGCGGGGCTGTGCGGGGGCTGTGCGGGGGGCGCGTGAGGGGGTGAGCGGTTAGCCCGCAGCCATGCGGAGCGAAGCGGAGCAGGGCGAGGACTATGAGCGAACACCCGACCGAACGCAGTGAGGGCACGCCCAAATAAAACAGGCGGACAAAATGCCCGCCTGCCTGATTATATAGTAAACCCAAAATTCATTTTTAACCACACTTGCTGTAACCGCAGGAATTACACAGCAAACACCCCTCTTTGTAGATAAGACCTTCTTCGCCGCATTCGGGACATTTCACTTTTTCGGCGATTGTGCCATCGGGAATGTAGCGTTTAAGAGCACGAACAACGCCGTTTTTCCAAGTATTGATTTCATCAGAGCCGAGTTTAAGACCACCGATTAGTTGAATTGTGCTGTCGATTGGCATTATGCCCTGGCTTAGAATGCCCGAAATAAGTTTGGCATAATTCCAGTATGATTCGTCAAAGGTGCGCGACAGTGCGGGCCAGGTAATTTCGTAGCCGTCTTTATCTTTGAACACAAAGTCGTAACGGGTGGGTTTATCGTTTTCACGAACTGCAATAATTTCGCCTCTGTTAACATAGGATGGCAGGGTCATTTCGTCTGCCTTTCCGGTAAAAATCTCGTAAGGACGTCCGTTATACAAGCCGACAAAGGCAACCCATTTTTCGTAAGCGTTTTGGAAACGTATAACGTCTGCTTCAAGGCGGGCGGGGCGTTTCATAAACGTTGCGTTGCCGGTGGCAGGCTTTTCTTCTTTCTTTACAAGAACGCCGCTGCGGGAGCCGTCACGGTAAACGGTCATGCCCTTGCAGCCGCATTCCCATGCGGTAAGATATATTTGATTTACGATGTCTTCAGAAGTTTGTTCGGGAATATTTACGGTAACGGAAATAGAATGGTCAACCCATTTTTGTACACGCCCTTGCATTTCCACTTTGCTAACCCAATCTATATCGTTTGAAGTTGCCTTATAATATGGACTTTTTTTAACGAGTGCGCCGATTTGCTTGTCGTCATAGTTGCGCACTTCCTCTACATCGTAGCCGTTTATTTTAAGCCACTTCATAAACTTGGGATGAAGAACATTATATTCCTCAAAAGAATCTCCGGTTTCATCGACAAAGGCAACCTTTACGTTTTTGTCGTTGGGGTTTACTTTGCGGCGGCGGCGGTAGGACACCATAAACACAGGCTCAATTCCGGAAGTTGTCTGCGTGCAGATACTTACACTGCCTGTCGGCGCAACAGTCAGAAGCGCGATATTGCGGCGACCGTATTGTACCATTTCGTCATAAAGTTCGGGGGCTGCCTTGCGCAAGCGGCTGATAAAGGGGTTGCGCACTTCTTTTTCCGCACTGAAAATCGGGAATGCGCCTCTTTCTTTTGCCATCTCTACAGAGGAAGTATAGGCGGCAATAGCGAGGGTTTTATGCACCTCTACCGAAAAGTTTGTTGCCTCTTCCGTGCCGTAACGCAGATTCAAAGCGGCAAGCATATCGCCTTCTGCAGTTATGCCAAGCCCTGTGCGGCGGCCTTCCATCGAACGCATTTTGATTTTGAGCCAAAGTTCTTTTTCGGTGCGTTTGATGTCCGCTCCCTCGGGGTCTGAGTCTATTTTTGCTATAATGCGGTCTATATGTTCGAGTTCAAGGTCTATAATGTCGTCCATAAAACGCTGCCCTACACGCACGTGCTGTTTGAACATGTCAAAGTCAAATTCTGCTTCGGGTGTGAAGGGGTTTTTAACATAAGAGTAGAGATTCATTGCAAGCAGGCGGCAGGAGTCGTAGGGGCAAAGCGGAATTTCACCGCAGGGGTTTGTTGAAACTGTGCGGAAGCCCAAGTCGGAATAACTGTCGGGAACACTTTCTTTTATTATTGTGTCCCAAAACAACACGCCCGGTTCCGCGCTTTTCCATGCGTTGTGAATAATTTTTTTCCAGATTTTGCCGGCATCAACTTCCTGTTTATATGTCGGAGTTTTACTGTCAATGGGATATTGTTGAACAAAAGGTTTATTTTCTACTACCGCTTTCATAAATTCGTCTGTAATTTTTACAGACACGTTTGCGCCGGTAACTTTGCCTTCGGTAAGTTTTGCATCAATAAATTTTTCGCTATCGGGGTGTTTTATGCTTATTGAAAGCATAAGCGCACCGCGCCTGCCGTCCTGCGCAACTTCACGGGTAGAATTGGAATAGCGTTCCATAAAGGGAACTATGCCGGTAGATGTTAATGCGCTGTTTTTAACGGGACTGCCGCCGGGGCGGATATGTGAAAGGTCGTGCCCTACGCCTCCGCGCCTTTTCATCAATTGCACCTGTTCTTCGTCAACCTTCATAATGCCGCCGTAAGAATCGGTTTTGTCGCCATTGCCGATAACAAAACAGTTTGACAGCGATGCAACTTGAAATTTATTGCCGATGCCCGCCATTGGGCTGCCTTGAGGAATAATGTATTTGAAACCTTGCATAAGGTTGAAAGCTTCTTCTTCTGTGATGGGATTTGGGTATTTGCTCTCAATACGTGCAAGTTCGCGGGCAATACGGTGGTGCATGTCGTCCGGAGTGCGTTCGTAGATGTTGCCTGCACTGTCCTTAAGTGCGTATTTATTCATCCAAACACTTGCTGCAAGGGCATCACCTCTAAAATATTCGGTGGCAGCGGCAAGAATTTCTTCCGTATTATAATTTGTGTCGGGGGTGTTGGTTTTAGCTTGTTCTTGCATTTCTTTTGTTTGGGTTGATGGTTCTACGGATTGGTTGGCAGATTCATTGACGGATTGTGCGGACTGTGAAGATTCGCTGATTGATTGCATGAATTGATTGGTGGATTGCACGGATTCGCCTGCGGTTTGCGCAACCGGACTTACGGCTTGCACAGCAGACAAACTTTCTACAACATGTTCTCTGGCTTTTTTTATGCCGGCGTATTTGTTGTTTTTTACATCATCCGAAACCTCTGATATGGTTTCGATAACGGTGTTTTCTCCATGCTCCTTGTATGGAGTGTTTTCAAACAG
>JAISVE010000022.1 GCA_031271725.1 Bacteroidales bacterium | reverse complement strand
CAAGAGGTTATGTGGGACGAATGGTATGGTGCAAACTGGACAAATGATTCCTGTACGGCTTTTCCGGCTCTTACAAGCCTTGCTGCAACATGGAATCCCGAAATGTCTTTACTCTACGGCAGAAGCATTGGTGCCGAAGCGCGCTATCGTAACAAAAATGTCTTGCTTGGGCCCGGTGTAAATATTTACCGCACTCCTTTGAACGGTCGCAATTTTGAGTATATGGGCGAAGATCCTTTTCTCGCTGCAAAAACGGTTGTTCCTTATGTAAAAGGTGTGCAAGAAAATGGTGTCGCAACCTGTGTGAAACACTATGCTCTAAACAATCAGGAAATAAACAGGGATAAAATAAATGTGATTTTAAGCGATCGCGCTTTGCACGAAATTTATTTACCCGCTTTTAAGGCAGCAGTAATAGAGGGCGGCACTTGGAGTATTATGGGTGCTTACAATAAATATAAGGGCATCTACACAAGTCATAATCCGTATTTGTTAAATGACATCTTAAAAAAGGACTGGGCTTTTGATGGTGTTGTTATTTCTGATTGGGGTGCTGTTCATAGTACGGAGGAAGCGATTAACTATGGGCTTGATATGGAGTTTGGCACTTGGACTGACGGTATGTCTTGGAGCAAAAGTAATGCTTATAATGCGTATTATTTTGCAGATGCTTACTTGAAACTTTTGAGAGAGGGCAAAACAAGTGTAGATCTTCTTGATGATAAAGTGCGCCGTGTGTTGCGTATGATTTTCCGTACAACAATGGCAGCAAACCGTCCTTTTGGTGCTTTTGGCTCACCGGAAATTTTGCTTGCGGCACGCAGTATTGCGGAGGAGGGAATAGTACTTCTAAAAAATGATGCCGTGAAAAAGAGCGGCGCAGTGTTACCGATAACTCTTGACGGCAAGACAAAAAAAATCCTTGTAGTTGGTGAGAATGCTGTTAAAAAAATGACTGTTGGCGGCGGCTCATCGTCATTGAAAGTAAGATATGAAACAAGTCCTTTGGATGGTATTAAAAATAGAGTTGGCAGTAGTGCGGAAGTAATTTATGTTAAGGGTTATGAGTCGCCCGCAGTAAAGGAGCAAGATGTACAAAATGCAAAAGAAGCCGCAGTAAAAGAAATTGATTTGGTTGCGTTGCGTGCCCAAGCGGTAGAGCAGGCAAAGACTGCCGATGTTGTTATTTTTATCGGCGGCTTAAATAAAAATGAAGGACAGGATTGCGAGGGCAACGACCGCAACACGCTTTCATTGCCGTACGAACAGGACGCACTTATAGCCGAACTTGTAAAAGTAAACCCGCGCACAGCAATAGTGATTATAAGCGGCAATGCGGTTGCAATGCCTTGGGTGGCGCAGGTACCGGCAATAGTGGAGGCATGGTATAACGGCAGTGAAGCCGGCAATGCTCTTGCGCGTGTGCTTTTCGGCGATGTTACGCCAAGCGGCAAACTTCCGTTTACTTTCCCTGTACGCCTTGAAGACAATGGCGCACATAATGCTGCAGGCGGCGATTATCCGGGCAATGGCACAGACGTTACCTATAGGGATGATATTTTTGTTGGTTACCGCTGGCACGAAAAAAATAATATCAAACCGTTATTCCCATTCGGACATGGCTTAAGCTATACAACTTTCAAATACGAACTCTATTTTAAGACTACCAACTATGCTGTAGAAAATTCAAAGGGAACGGTTTTGTCTTTGGATAAGATGCAAAACCTTTGGACTGATACTTTGATTGAAATAAGTGTCGATATTACAAATACAGGTAAAGTAGCCGGTGCGGAAGTGGCTCAACTTTATATTCGCGATAAAGAGTCTTCATTGCCTCGACCAATAAAGGAATTAAAAGGTTTTCAAAAAGTATTTCTGAAAGCGGGTGAAAAAGGACAGGCAAGATTTGTTGTTACGCCTGAACACCTGAAATATTATGACGATACAAAAAAGGAATGGGTTTTAGAGCCCGGCGATTTTGAATTGCTTATCGGCAGTTCTTCGCAGGACATTCGGGTAACCGTGCCTTTCACGATAGATTAACGATTATCGTAAATAAGTGTTTGAAATTTTGTACCGTTACTCGTTGCACTCGTCAATCAAATTACTCCGTTTCGGAAAAACAAACAAGTTTGCTTTTCTCTCAACTTAATTGTAATTTTGCCGGCAAAATTATTACTATGGGACGCGCATTTGAATATCGTAAAGCAAGAAAATTTAAGCGTTGGGGCAATATGGCTCGAGTTTTTACCCGCTTGGGTAAAGAAATCACAATGATTGCTAAAAGCGGCGCAGATCCGGATACAAACCCTCGTCTGCGTGCCGTTATTCAAACGGCAAAAAGCGAAAATATGCCCAAGGAAAACATTGAGAGGGCTATTAAACGTGCAACCGAAAAAGACACTAAGGATTACAAGGAAATCGTTTATGAGGGATACGGTCCCTACGGAATAGGCGTGTTGATTGAAACCGCTACCGACAACCATACCCGCACCGTTGCAAATATCCGCTCTTATTTTAGCAAGGCAGGCGGTTCACTCGGCGTTAGCGGCTCGCTATCATTTATGTTTGAACATAAGTGCGTGTTTAAAGTAAAGCAGAAAGAGGGTGTCGAAATGGACGAACTCGAACTTGAGCTTATCGACTTTGGAGTTGAAGATGTTTACATTGACGAAGAAACTTCAAACATCGTAATCTATGCTCCTTTTGAGGCGTATGGGGAAATTCAGAAGTATATTGAGGACAATGGCTTTGAACTTGTTTCCGCAGGCTTTGACAGAATTCCTACCGATACAAAGGAACTCTCAGCGGAACAGCAGGAGGAAATTCAAAAACTTGTAGATAAGATTGAGGAGGATGACGATGTGCAGAATGTTTATACTACAATGAGATAAACAAATCACTTATTTCTTGGATTTAATGCTGCTTGCGCCGCTCCTGTTTAGTTGAGTGCGCGGATTGCCTTTGTAGGAAACCTTACTTGTTCCCCATGCAGTTACTTCTAATTTATCCGTTACTTCTATATCATTTAGAGAACTTGCACCTGACGCATCTATTTGAGCACGGTTTACTGTTAATGTTTTTGCAGTGATACGAGCCACCCCTGAAATTTCAAACTTGGCAGTTTCCGCCTTTCCTGTTATTACCTGTTTGCTTGCTCCGCTTGCTTCAAATTCGGCTACTTGAACATCAGGAATATGCAGAATAACATTTGATGAGCCGAATACTTCGCTTGATAATTTTTTTACCATTGCGTCAATCTCTAATTTGCTCGCTCCTGCTCCATAAAATTTCAATTTATCACCGGAAAAAGATAATTTTATATAAGATGCGCCCGATAAATAAATATCAAGCTCTCTGCCGGTTAAAAGATCTTCACATACAAGTTTGCAAGCACCGCTTAATTCTATATCACTTAATTGCTGTACCGTAATATTCGCTTTAAGCACCTTTATATTTTTTTGGTAATTTTTTACGGACAATTTTAAGATTCCGTTATTTACTTCTGTTATTACAAAGGGCAGCACATTTTCATCTGCCGTAATAACCACCGATGTAACATCTCCCTTCTTTACGGTAATGTCAAAAATCGAACGGGCTTTTATGCCTGAAAAATTAGACACAGTGCGTTTTTCTGTCTTTTGTGCAAACAACATTCCTGTTGTTAAAATAACAGAACAAGTTAATAGAAATAATTTTTTCATAATTTTTTAATTTAAGTTAGACAAACGTTGTTCTATTTCTAAAAGCGAATTTAAGTTGTCGCTATAATAAGCTGCTAAAATTTTTTTTGTTTGTTCAGCAGGTAATTCCTTTGGAAGTTCTTCGTCAAATGTCTCGTTTTCTTCAATAATGTAGAATACTTCTGTATGCAAATCAGACCTTGTTATCAAATCTAAATTTTTGGAAAGCGAGTCAATGTTAGCAGCAACTTCCTGCATCCTGCCTATATAACACGCTTTCATGTCGGCAGCATTTTCGCAGTTAATTGTAGAGTCGAAAGGTTGTCGTAGATTTTGTTGCAAATAGACAGACGTAATTGCGGCAATGGCGAAAATACCTGCAACAGCAGCGGCAATACTCCACCATCCTACAACTTGCTTCCGGTGTTGTTTCTTCTTAAACCGTTCGTAATGTCGCATTGCGGGCTCCTCTTGTTCAAGGACATCCCGGTGTGCTTTAATGTATTCTTTTAACGTGTCCATAGTGTGTCCAATATTTTTTTACGTCCGCGTATATATTGCGAGCGAACAGATGCTTCTTTAATGTTAAGTATTTTTGCAATTTCTGAAAAGTCAAGATCCTCAAACAGACGTAAAGACAGGACAATGCGGTATCCGTCAGGCATAGTGTCCAAGAGCATTTTTATTTGTTCAACCGTAATGCTTGGCGGAATTTGTTCGTCTTGATAGTCGAAGTAGTCGGCATTGTCGTCAATAGATTCAAATACGGGTTTATTTTTTCTTCTTCTGAGCAGGTCGATTGCTTTGCGAACAGCAATCATTTTACTCCATGCGTAGAAATCTTGAATTTTGTCTAAATTACCGGAGTGCTCGAATATCTTTAAGAAACTGTCGTGCATTGCCTCCTCAGCCTCGAATTTATCGGCGAGGATTCGCAGGCAAACGTGGTATAACCTTTTGTAGTGTTTATTGTATAATTCGCTTTGCAGGTATTTACTTTTGGAACTCATTTTGACTATTAAGTATTAAGCCTCATTTTATAACAGGCTGTTTCTACTGTAATAGACGTAAGATTTGCAAAAATGTTGCATCGTTTAGCAGGAAATTTAGCAGGAAAACCGAAAATTATCTGCGTTTTTGCTGCTGTCTTGCAATTTCTTGTTGCCTGCGCTGCATATCCTCCAAACGCTTTTGGAAGTTAGACACCTTAACCGGTTTCTTTTTATGTTCCTCAATGCGGGCGTAAATCTTCTTGTCATCAACAAACTGACGAATCAGCCACATTTGGAAAAACGTAAAACAGGTAGATATAAAATAATAATAGTTAAGTGCGGATGAATAACTGTTTAGAAAACCGAGGAACATAATTGGCATTAAGTACATCATATATTTCATACCCGGCATAGCATTTGTAGATGCCTGCTGTTTCATTGTCATACGTGTATAAAGCAAATTGGAGATAGCCATTAAAAGTGCAAACAAACTCACATGGTCGCCGTAAAAAGGTATAGTGAACGGCAGGCTTAAAATTGAATCATAACTTGAAAGGTCGGTTGCCCAGAGGAAAGATTTTTGCCTCAATTCAATAGACGCAGGAAAAAATCTGAACATCGCAATTAAAATCGGAAATTGCAGCAGCATGGGAATACAGCCCGACATTGGGCTTGCGCCCGCTTTTTTGTACAAAGACATCACTGCTTTTTGCTTGTCCATTGCTTGTTCCTTCTTTGGAAATTTTTTACCTATCGCCTCTACTTCCGGCGCAAGAACACGCATCTTGGCAGAGGAAAGATAGGACTTATAAGTAATGGGAGATAAAACCAATTTCAGCAATATGGTAAGTATAAGAATGATGATACCGTAGTTGATAGCCCAGCCTTCAAGCAAATCGAAAACCGGAATTACTGCAAAACGGTTTATCCATTGCAATAAAAAGAAACCCCAACCGAGTGGAATAATGCGTTCTAAATCGAGGTTATAATCACTAAGAATACTGTATTTGTTGGGACCGGCATAAATACGCATATCTACGCTCTGTTCTTGTTGTGCTTGGTAGGGAATGCCTATTGTTGCGTTAAAGTCCTTTATAAATGATGCTTGTTTATTCGGTTCTACGCTTTTAAGATCTGCGCCGTTAAAGTCATTATTTGCAACAAGGGTAACGTTAAAAAATTGCTGTTTAAAGGAAATCCAGCGTAGCGGCGTTGTAATGCGTTCGTCATCGGAGGCTCTTTCGGAGAGATTATCAACATCATCATTAGCGGGCTTATAGAATAGCATTGTGTTTTGACGCTCTACCTGCAAGGCTTTTTCCATCTGTTGCATTTGTTCGTTCCATACGAGGTCTATAAAGGTTGTATTTGATGCAATAAGGTCTTGCAATCCTACAACATTCATCTTGAAACCGAGCATGTATTCGTTTTTGTAGATGGTGTAAAGAAACTCAAAGTAACGGTCGGTGCTGCCGTTGGGGTGGAGGCGCATTGAAACTTGCAGTGAATCGCCTGCCTCTATAATAGCCGGATTGACAGATTGACCGGTTTCCGCTATGTTACAGCTAAAATAGCAATCCTCAGTATTTATCATACGGTTTTGTGCAAAAAAGCCCGCAGAAAATTTGGTGTATTGCTCGTCAAAAAGCACAACAGGCAATGAGTCGTAAGTTTCGTAGTTAAGCAATTCTATACGCTTGATTTTTCCGCCTTTTGTTCCGAAGGTTATATTGAAAACTCCATTGCTAACGGTAGCAAGTTTGTCTTCGCCTGTAAGGGATGATGAAAAAGGATTATTGGGATCAACTACAGCTTCTTGCCCGTTTGTGCCGATTGCAGTTCCGCCAAGTGCAGATATACTGTCTGCAAGCATTTTTTCCACACGTGCAATGGAGTCAATCTGCTGCTGTTTCATCCACGCAGCATACTGTTCTTTTTCAATTTTTGCAATTTCCTCTTTTGATGGAGATTTCCACCATGAATATCCTATAAGTAAAAGAAATATTACAACTAAACCTAATATACTTTGTTTGTTCATAACCTGATTAAATATAAAATAAAGGCTGCAAAGATAAGTATTTATACAAACAATTCCGTAACTTTAATTCGTTTTGAGATGTAAAGCAAATAAATTTGCTTTGCTCTCAACTTAATCGTAAATTCGCAATATGAGAAAAACCATAATATTTTTTTTATTGACAGGGTTAATGTTCTCGGGCTTGCAGGCAGGCGGTCTTGACTCGCTTTTTCGCAATATCTATGAAAAACCGGTAATGGCAACAGGTGAAAATAGTAATGTTTTTTCTAATGCATTGTTAGCAACAATAAACGAAACAACAGTATCATTCAACAAAGAGCTCATATCGAAATTAAAACAGATAAACGGACTTAGCGTATATTATTTTGATAAGAATTTTTTGTTGATAAATTGGGGTGTTCCTGAAGAAAATGGAACTGTGAGTTATCGTGGTGCTTTGTGGGTTTGGAATGAAGCTAAAAAAAATTATAAGGTACAAATTCTAAATGACATTTCTTCGTATCAAACTTTCCCCGAAAAAGAAATCTATAGCACAGAAAATTGGTGGGGTGCACTTTACTATCAGTGTATTGCTGAGGGCGACTATTACACCTTGCTTGGCTGGAATTCATCCCAGCCTCTCTACTCGCAAAAAGTTATAGAAACAATGCGTGTTAAATCAGATGGCTCGGTAGAATTCGGGCTCCCTGTTTTTACAAATCAACAGGGTGTGTTAATGAGAAAATTTAATGTTGATGCGGCTTCAACCGAATACTATGTTTTGGAAAGAAGATATGCAAAATCCAAGAAAACCGCAACAACAGAAGAAGTAGTAAATTCCGATTTTGACGAAAGTACTTTAAATCCTGATGGCAGCACTTCATCAACCAAAAAACCGTTAAGGAGAATTATTTTTAAATTCAGCAGAAAACAGGATATGATTTTACGTTACGATTATCAATCATACGTAGATAAGAGTGGCACTAAGGAAAAGCAACGCAAAGAAAATTTGATTGTTTTTGACAGGATACTTCCCCGAGATGCTTCTCTCGGTGGACAGGCATCGAATTATGTCCCTGAGGGTGGAGTTTATGACGGTTTTCGTTTTGAGAATGGAAAGTGGAAACTTGTTTTGAATGTAATTGCCCGTAATCCCAATCCTAAACCAAATAAAAAACAAGCAATCAGAAATAAAATCGTAAAACAATAACTAATGAAGAAATTATTTTTATTTACACTTGTAACAATTATTTTTGCCACATTTGGCATAGGGCAGACAGCACAAACAAACGATGCATCAACATCTTTTACCCAAAAATTAAGACAAAAAGCCGATAAAATTTGGGAAGCGGGCTATAATCACCCATTTGTACAGGGAATAGGCAAAGGCACACTCGAAAAAGACAAATTTCAATACTATCTTTTACAGGATTATTTATATCTGTTACAATACTCTAAAGTTTATGCCTTTGGAGTTGTAAAGGCGCAAGACGAAAAAATGATGGCTTACTTTGCAGGTATGCAGAATACTATTCTTAACGGCGAAATGTCAATGCATCGTTCTTACATGAAAGAATGGGGCATTACGCAGGAGCAGATAGAAAATGTTGAAGCATCACTTGGCAACCTGTCTTATACATCTTTTCTATTATCTACAGCTGCAACGGGTGATGTACTTTCAATACTTGTTGCAACCTTGCCCTGTACTTGGACTTACTATGATTATGCAGCCCGCCTGAAAGAAACTTATGGCAAACTTAAAATAATGAATCCATATCAACAATGGATAAATAATTATGCGCAAGAAGAATACGGTGAACTTTGCAAGCAGTATGCCAATATGATTGACAAACTTGCGGCAAATAAAACTCCGGAAGAACTTAAAGCCCTTGAAGATATTTTTATTGCGGGAATGCGCTATGAAGTATTGTTTTGGGAAACGGGTTATAATAAAGGCGATAAATAAAATCAAGATATATGTTTTCAGGTTCATACGTGGCATTAGTCACACCGTTTAATAATGACGGCAGTGTTAATTATGATAAATTTGCCGAACTTATTGATTGGCAAATAGAGCAAGGTACAAATGGTATTCTTGTGCGCGGTACAACGGGCGAGGCATCAACCCTAACCGATGAGGAACATTTGGAGTTGATACGCTTTGCGGTAAAAGCGGTAAATCACCGTGTGCCTCTTGTTGCAGGCACAGGCTCTAATGATACGCTTTACAGTTTGTATCTGTCGCAGGGAGCAGAAGAAGCGGGCGTAGATGCCGTTTTGCTTATCACGCCATATTATCTCAAAACAAATGAAGAAGGCTTGTATCAACATTTTGCCTACGTTGCAGACCGCATAAAAACTCCGATTATCCTTTACAATGTACCGAGCCGTACCACAATGAATATTTCAATAAACGTTCTAAAACGCTTATCCGAACATAAAAATATCGTTGCCATAAAAGAAGCACATCCTGAAACGGGGCGGCTTCTGCAGGTTGCATACGAGTGTCCTTCGTTAAAAATGTTTTCCGGCAATGATAATGCTATTGTTCCGACAATGTCGCTTGGTGGAGTGGGAGTGATTTCTGTTGCCGCTAATTTAATACCAAATGTTGTTTCGCAGATTTGCAGTTTGTATGCAAGCGGCAATACGGCAGAAGCAAGTAAATTGCAAATAAAATACGGCAGGCTTATAGACATGCTGTTTATTGAGCCCAATCCAATTCCCATAAAAGAAGCAATGAATCTTATTGGTATGAATGTGGGCGGCTATCGCCTGCCTCTTGTGCAAATGCAGAGCAGCAATAGAGAGAAGCTGCTTGCAGAGATGAAAAATCTTAATTTATTATCATAAAATAATTTCGTACGATTTAGCATGGCACTGTCAAATCGTACGAGGTTTAATTAATTAAATTTCCGAAAAAAAACTATTATCTTTGTCGTACGATTTAGCATAACACTGTCAAATTGTACGAAATTTTGTCAATTAAATTTTTGAAAAAAATTATTATCTTTGTCGTACGATTTAGCATAGCACTGTATAATCATACGACAAAATAAGCATTATGTTTGAAAGAACACTATCAAAAGGATTATCTAAAATCTCAAAATTGTTTCCTGTTACATTACTTACGGGAATGAGGCAAGTAGGTAAAAGTACTTTGTTTGAAATGTTAAATACTGCAAAGTATAAATACGTGTCATTAGATAACGTGGAGGATAAAAAACTTGCAATAAATAATCCAAGTTTGTTTCTGGATAGATATTCTCCCCCCGTAATTATAGACGAAGTTCAATATGCCCCCGAACTGTTTCCATATATTAAATTGTATGTTGATAAAAACAAAAAGAATGGGCAATTTCTTTTAACAGGTTCTCAAAAATTTAATCTGATGAAAGGAGTAAAAGAGTCGTTAGCAGGACGTGTCGCTATTATTGATATGTTAGGGTTCTCATACAAAGAAATGAAAAATAATGCAAATGAAGTAATGCCTTTTTTGCCTTCCATGTCAAAGAAAACATTTTCTAAAATAGCAGATAATCTCACTTTGTTTGATATTTATAAAATTATATTTAATGGTTCTTTTCCAAGATTGATTGTAAACAAAGGAAAGGGTAGGGATATATTTTTTAAGTCATATATTAAAACTTACATAGAGCGTGATGTGCGCGACTTTGACGGTATTACGGACGATATAAAATTTTACAACTTTATTCGTGCTGTTGCAGTGCGTACAGGAAATCTGCTTAACTATTCCGACATAGCAAGAGATGTAGGCATAGACAACAGAACTGCAAAACAGTGGCTTGCTATTTTGGAACGTTCGGGTGTAATAAAATTGCTTTATCCATACTATAATAATGTTACAAATAGAATTATCAAAACTCCAAAAGTATATTTTTTAGACACAGGATTATGTGTATATCTGGCAGGCATAGATGATTATAAGACATTGGAAGCAAGTTATTTAACAGGCGCTATTTTTGAAACATATTGTTTTACAGAAATACTTAAAAGTTATTGGCATAATGGATTAGAAGCAAATATATATTTCTATCGTGATGCAGATCAAAGAGAGATAGATTTTGTCATAGAAAAAAATAATATTCTATATCCTGTTGAAGTAAAAAAAACCAAAAACCCATCTTTTAGAGATGCTAAGAATTTTGAATTATTAAAACATCTGAAAAAAGAGATTGGCACGGGCGCAATTCTTTGTTTGCGACAGGATATAACACCAATATCAGATAATGTTGTTTCTGTTCCGGCATGGACTATAGCATGAAATAAATATTAAAATCTCGTACGATTTAGCATAGTACCGTCAAATCGTACGAGATAAAGAGTGTCATAATGAGCAACAATAAAACAGTAGAATATAATTTACAAAAGGCACTTGCGCCCTATATTATTGCACCCGCTTTGCCTGTTATTATAAATTGGCTCGAAAGACATTCGGTTAATGTAAGTTTTTCAGAAAACAAGGGACAGACACTCGGCTATTACGTTAAACCCGGCGGCTTCGGACATCAACAAAAACGGCATTATATTTCCATACAGATTTCTTTGAACCCCTATCTGTTGCTATTTGTGTTTGTACACGAGTGGGCGCATCTTGTTGTTCGATTAAATTATCCGCAAGCATCGGCTCACGGTAAGGAATGGAAAACAACATTTACAAATCTAATGAGGCAATTTTTGCGTGAAGATATTTTTCCGAAAGACATTCTTGCTGCCTTACGGCAATTCTTTATCAAATCCAAAGCAACAATTCCGCAAGAACTGATGGATATTTTTAGCAGGTACGGCGAAAACAGGAAAGAGTACATCGCAATTTACAAACAAGCGCAAAGCAAAGGACTTGTGTTGCCATCACCCCGTACAAAACCCGCTGCAAATACCGCTATAAATACTGTTGCAAACTATTCTGTAAAACCCGCTGCAAACCTGACCGCAAATCCCACTATAAACCCTACATCACCCCCCGATTTCAGGAAAACTTAAAAAATTCTTATCTTTATACGATATGAATTTCACCCATCTGCACGTACACACCCGCTATTCAATTCTTGACGGTGCTGCCGGTATTAAGACCCTTGCAAGTACTGTTAAAAAAATGGGTATGAATGCGCTTGCTATTACCGATCACGGTAATATGTATGGGGCTGTGGAGTTTATTCAAGTTTGCACAAAAGAAGGCATAAAACCCATTATCGGCTGCGAGGTTTATGTGGCGGAAAAAAGCCGTTTTGACAAGCACGGCACGGAGGACAGAAGTGGCTATCACTTGATTTTACTTGCAAAAAACAAGGTGGGTTATCACAATCTTGTACGCCTTGTGTCATTGGGCTTTGTAGAGGGCTTCTACTACAAGCCACGTATCGATCATGAACTTTTAGAAAAATATCACGAAGGAATTATATGTTGTTCTGCCTGTATTGCGGGCGAGATACCACAGAATATTCTAAATGGAGAGGAAAATAAATTACACGAAAACATTTCTTTTTTTCAAAGTATTTTCGGTGATGATTATTATTTTGAATGTCAGAATCACGGCTTAAAAGAACAGGCAATTGTTGTAGAAAAATTCAAGGAACTTTCGCAGCAATACGGTATAAAATGTGTTGCCACTAACGATATTCATTTTATCTCTAAAGAAGACAGGGAAGTTCATGATATTCTTATTCGCGTAAATACAAATACAAAAATCAGCGAGCACAATAAACTTTCTTACACGGGCGAAGAATATGTAAAAACGCCTGAAGAAATGTCTGTACTTTTTCCCGATAATCCCGAATTTCTTGAAAATACGCAAGAAATTGTAGATAAGATTGAGGAGTATAAGATAGAAAATGGTTTACTGCTGCCCAAGTTTGCCATACCTGAAAACTTTGTAGATGAAAATGAATACTTGCAGTATTTAACTTACGAAGGAGCAAAAGGCAGATATGGCGAAGAGTTGCCGGAAGAAATAAAAAAACGCATTGACTTTGAATTGGCAACTGTTAAGCGAATGGGCTTTCCGGGTTACTTTCTTATAGTTTGGGATGTAATAAAAACGGCACGTGAAATGGGTGTGGTTGTAGGTCCCGGGCGCGGCTCTGCTGCGGGTTCCGTGATGGCTTACTGCTTGCATATCACAAATATCGACCCGTTGAAATACGGCTTGCTTTTTGAACGTTTTCTGAATCCCGACAGAATTTCCATGCCCGATATTGACATCGACTTCGATGATGTCGGTAGAGAGAGAGTGATAGAATACGTGCGTGAAAAATACGGAAAGGAAAAAGTTGCACAGGTTATTACCTATGGTTCAATGGCTGCAAAGAGTGCGATAAATGATGTTGCGCGAATACTTGAACTGCCGATACCTGAGGCGAGGGAAATTACAAAACATTTGGACACACTTGGAATAACAATAGAGAAAGCACTTAAAGACAATAGCAATCCGTTGCAATCAATGTTGCAAAATTCTTCCAATCCAACGGTGCGAAAGACTATAGAATATGCAAGAAAGTTGGAGGGTTGTAACCGCAGCACAGGCGTTCATGCCTGCGCAATGATTATTGCGCCGGAGGCGATTGTAGATTATGTTCCGCTTGGTGTTGCAAAGGGCTCAGATATGCCTGTTACGCAATATGAGGGCAAGTATGTAGAGAGTGTCGGCTTGTTAAAGATGGATTTTCTCGGACTCAAAACTCTCACCATAATCAAGAACACCTTGCAAAATATAAAGTGGCGTCATAATTTGGACATTGACATAGACACAGTTCCCTTAAACGATAAAAAAACTTATGACTTGTTCGGTCGTGGAGATACCACTGCAATATTTCAGTTTGAATCGGACGGAATGAAAAAATATTTGCGTGAATTAAAGCCCGAAAGATTTGAAGATTTAATTGCGATGAATGCCTTGTACCGTCCGGGTCCTATGGAATATATTCCCAACTTTATAAGAAGAAAGCATGGTTTGGAAGCAATAACCTGTGACTTGCCTGATATGTCGGATATTCTTTCGGACACTTATGGAATAACCGTTTATCAGGAGCATGTGATGTTACTGTCGCAGAAGCTGGCAAATTTTACGGGCGGTGAAGCGGATACACTCCGCAAAGCGATGGGCAAAAAGCAGCTGGATACGCTTGTAAAAATGAAAGATAAATTTGTCAGCGGCTGTGCCGAAAATAAACTCGATTCTAAAACTTGTGATAAAATTTGGGATGACTGGCTTGCCTTTGCTAACTATGCTTTCAATAAATCCCACGCTGCCTGCTATGCCTATATTGCCTATCAAACAGCATACTTGAAAGCACATTATCCTGCTGAATTTATGGCGGCAGTACTTACAAGCAACCTCGGCTCAATCGACCAAATAACATTTTTTATTGACGATTGCCTGCATCAAAAAATACAGGTGCTTCCTCCCGATATAAACGAAAGCCTTGGTGTTTTTTCCGTGAATAAAGACGGTGCAATCCGCTTTGGACTTAATGGCATTAAGGGAGTAGGCGAGGGTGTTGTAGAGAATATCGTTAACGAGCGTAACGAAAACGGAAGTTACGAAAACATAGTTGATTTTGTATCGCGCTCAGACCTCAAAGCACTCAATCGTAAGGCAATAGAATCCCTTGTAAAATCAGGTGCTTTCGATGTTTTCGACAAACCAAGCAGGCAGGCATATTTTTACAAAGCAAATGATAATGCGCCCGACTTTATTGAACAAATTTTGCAGTATGTAAAAAAATCCGCACAAAATTCTTCCATAGGAAGTTTATTTGATGATGACACTGCCGGCTCCTCGTTGGAGATAATGTTGCCCGAAGTGGAAGAATGGTCTGATTTTACAAAATTGATGTATGAAAAAGAAGTTGCGGGCTACTATATTTCCGGACATCCCTTAAACAAATATGAACTCGAAATAAAGCAGTTTGCGAATGCAGATATTCGTCAAATGAACGATATGTTTAAGGAGAGCTCTAAATATGCAGGAAAAAGCGTAAGGATTGCAGGTATGATAGCGGCGGCGGAACATCGCCAAACGAGATTTAATGTACCTTACGGAATCTTTACCATTGTAGATAAAGATAGCTCCATACGCCTGTCTTTGTTTAAGGATATATATATGAAATTCGGGCATTTTCTTGTGCCAAATCCGCCAACTCCTGTATTCTGTTACGCTACACTCACTTCGCGCGGTTTTGGCGACAGCATAAACTATGATTGGAGCATTACCGATATGTTTTTGCTTGACGATTTGTTAAACAGAAACACGCATCACATAAAATTACAGGTAGAATTATCTGAAATTAACAAAGGACTTATTGCCGACTTGCACACATTGATAGAGAAATACCGCGTTGAAAAAAATCCAAAAGCAAAACAAACAAAAATAAGTGATATTATCTTTATAGTGAAAGATACAAAGTCCGGCATTTCTGTAACGATGCCTTCTGCTACATCAGTGGAGCCCTCATCGTTTTTACACGACCTGCAAAGTCAAGAATGCTTTGATATTTTCGACATCACACTCTCGTAGTTCATTATGGAGGCATTAAGTGGGGGTTCCCGCTGTGGTGTCCCTGTGCTTGCTTCGGCGTTACGTCAGGCGGGTGCGCACTTCCATCCGCACACGGCGTATTTAATTTTGTTATCTCTAACATCATATTTCTTACACATTCATACACAACTGCTAATTAGCCAAACCTTCAAGCGTGCGCACGCCGCCTGACGTACTTGCCTCCGCGCCTATACAACACCACAGCGGTCGGGCTTTCCGCTTGTAGTCCTCGTTCGCTTCGCTCACTGCGGGCTACCGCTGCAATCCCTAACCCAAGTCGTAGAAACTGCATGTGTTTTTATTTGGC
>JAISVE010000001.1 GCA_031271725.1 Bacteroidales bacterium | reverse complement strand
TGGATTCTGACAGGCAATGAAAGAATGAAAAGCCGTCCCATATTGCCGCTTGTAGATGCTTTGAGGTCGCTCGGCGCAAATATTGAATACATGGAAAAGCAGGATTATCCGCCGCTTCGCATTACGGGCAACAGTGAGATATGCAAAACGCAAAATGCAGTTGCGGAAATAGACGCAGGCGTAAGCAGTCAGTTTGTTTCTGCCCTTATGATGATTGCGCCGCTATTTTCTACAGGGCTGCATATTTCCATGATATGTACAAACAAAGTTTCCGTGCCATATATTCAAATGACCGCTTCACTTATGCGTTCCTGTGGTGTGAGGGTTGAATTTATCGATAACAACAATATTTTTGCCGAGGGTAGATACACTGCGCCGGAGCACGTATATGTAGAAAGCGATTGGTCATCTGCTTCCTACCTTTACGCTATTCTCGCTCTCTCCGAGCATGGCGGCTCCTTGCGCTTACCGCATCTTTACGAGGACAGCGTGCAGGGCGACAAAATTGTTGCAGAATGGTTTGAAGATTTTGGAATTGAAACTGTTTTCAATGATGACGGTGCTGTTATTACTTCGACAGGTTCCGAAGGAATTTCGCGTGCGCCGCGTTTTTACGATTTCACGCATCATCCCGATATAGCGCAAACTATCGCAGTTGTTTGTGCCGGCTTGGGTTTGGAAGCCTGCATTAGTGGTATTCATTCTTTGAGGCATAAGGAAACAGACCGTATTTCCGCAGTTTGCAATGAACTTACACGTTTAGGAGCTAAGTTGGAGTATAATGCGGAGGAAGACGAAATGCATATTTTTGAGGGTGGATTTAACGGCGAAATAAATCACGAAACAATCCGCACTTACGGCGACCATCGCATGGCTATGGCATTCGCAAGTCTTGCTGCCCGTTACGCTCCTGTTAGTATAGAGAATCCTTCGGTAGTTTCAAAGTCTTTTCCTAACTTTTGGCAACTATTCCATGAAAATCTCTAAAATCTTCAAATGGAGAACTACTCATCAGTACTTTTAGAGAATGCAGTTGCGGCACTTAACAAGTTGCCGGGCATCGGAAAAAAGACAGCATTAAGACAGGCATTGTTTCTACTCTCGCAAGATAAAGATACGGTGCGGACTTTCTGTGCAGTCATTGAGGAATTTAAAAACAATACTGTTTTTTGCAAGGTCTGTCACAATATATCCGATACGGAAACATGCACTATCTGCGCAAATCCTAAACGGGATATTTCTACGGTTTGCGTTGTTAGTGATATAAGAGATGTTATGGCTATTGAAAATACCGGAACTTATTTCGGATTGTATCATGTTCTTGGCGGACTTATCTCGCCTATGGACGGCATATCTCCATCACAACTGAATATAGAGGCACTTATTGAACGTGTTCGGCAAGGCGGCGGCAGTGACGGCGGTAGCATTAAGGAAATTATTTTTGCTTTTCCCGCAACTCCCGAGGGCGACACAACCGCTTTTTACATCACTCGCAAATTAGCAGACACAAAAGTTCTTATTACTGCCATTGCAAAAGGAATTTCAATCGGTGACGAACTCGAATACGCAGACGAAGTTACTCTCAGCCGTTCTATTGCAGGGCGGGTAGAAATACGTAAAGAGTCCTGAGCGCGCGCAGGGCATGTGCGCAGGCACGCAGGCTGGCGACAAGAAGTGGGTATGCGTGCGCGTTGGGCAGAAATCCAAGTAAGAGAAAGCGTAGAAGCAGTCGAAGTTACGGACAATGTTTCAAATGCGGGTAGCACACGTGGGCACGGCCAAGGCACGCATGCACACTTCTTGCGCCACCGGAGCATGCGCAGGAAGAGCAAGAGCACGCAGAGGCGCGATAAAACAGGTTAAGCCCGCAATTACGGAGTGGCTAACAAAAACTGCAAATCATCTCCGGCAGACAGTTCTTCTGCTTCGCGCTTATAGCGAAACACACGAAGTTTTCTATCACCAATCAAACTTATTTTATTGCCCTCAATAAGAAATGCAGTTGCTTCACGCAAACCAACCACTGTTATAGCAGGATTTACAACAAGAAACTCTCTTATTCTGTCTTCTCTTGTTTCGCCACCATGTCCTGCAGGATTTGCATCAAGATAATGCGGATTTATCTGGAAAGGTACAAGGTTTAGCGTGTTAAAAGATTTCGGCTCTATTATGGGCATATCATTTGTTGTCTTCATTGTGGGGCAAGCAATATTTGCACCCGCACTCCAACCAATATAAGGCATTCCTTCTTTTACTTTTTTTGAAATTGCTTCCATAAGGTTTAACTCGTGTAAAGCTGCAACCAAGTGAAAAGTATTCCCTCCGCCGACAATAATGCATTCGGCATTTTCCACATCCTTAAGAGGCTGTTCCGAAATCATTTCTATAGTCAGGTTTTCGTTTTGCAGTACGCCTTTTACTCTTTCAAAATATAAATCGTAACTGTCCTTTATGGTTTTCCCCTCAAAGTCCTGCCCTACATTTACTCCCGCATAAGGAACAAATAACGCACGCTTAACATTGTGTTTGCTGCAATAGTCAATGATGGTATCTTTCACCCATCCGAGATATGCCTCTCCTGCATTTGTGGAGTTGCTAATTAACAAAGTCTTCATATTAGTTTTGAATTTTATAAAATTTAATTTGCAAGTTAGCAAAAGTTCCGAAAAATCTCAGATAATTTTCAAAAACTATTGTCGATAATCTGATATTTTCCGTTTTGTTTTTTGCACCATTTTCTCGCTTTCTCCAAATATTTTTTGTAAGACGACATGTTGCCACGTTGAGGAAAGTCCCTGATAACAGGTGCAAGCAATTCAACAATCCTGTAAGCACACTCTATTTTTTGCGGATTATCGGGATTTGCAGAAAAACAATTTTTACTTTTATCCTGCATACGTTCTATTAAAAAATCAAAGAGTATTTTTTGCCGCGTATAAACAATGTCATTGTACAGTGCATAGACAGTTTGGTCGTTGGTTTCCTTTGATGCCAGCATTAGAAAAAGTTCTTCTGTTGTATTTTTATCGTCCATTCTTGATAAGGCAAGCATAGTTTGGAAGCGTAATGAGAAAGATAATTCGTCAGAATATTTCACTTTAATAAGTGTGTCTTTCAGTTCTTGAATTTTTAAATATCCTGCTAAAAGAATTTGTTCTTTGCTCCATTCCTGCGGTGCTGACGTGTAAAAAGTTGAAACTATATTTTGACGCATTTCTTTTGAAAATTGATTGCGTTTTAATTGCGTGAGGTCGCTAATTTGTTTTACCTGCTGCTGCTCAGTGGTGGTTGATTGCGAATATCCGCAAAACATCATACAGCAAACAATCGTTGTGATAAAAATTTTCTTTTTCATAATAAAATTTATTTATTTAATTTTCTAATCTCGCTATCAAGTATTGATAGTCGTAGTATTTATCTAAAATCGTTTATTTAAATTGTCATTTTGTCTAACATATATTTGGTATTATCAAAATCTTTTACTAATTTCGCTACAAGCTCCAAGTTCAGGTAGCTCACGTCAGCGGAAGTCATCCGCTGTTGACTTATCTGAACTTGGATTTTTTCTTTATTGAGATATATAGATTTATCTTGTGCTATCCAATTCAGCCATTCTGCATTATCTTTTGGAAACACATTCCTTATGCTATGAATTTCCAATTTACGTCCTTTTACAGTCGGATTTAATGATAATCCTACAAGAAAATTTTTATCATTTTTTTGAAGTTCAATTATTATATTTAAAGCTTTATTTTTATCACCATACTTAAATATTGCTATTGGAATACTTAATGCTTGCGGCAGATTTAACACTTCTTTTAATTCAAAAACATGACGTTTGTATTGCGATTTTTCATTTAGCCTTGTTGCGGAAAGTTCTATTTCAGAAGAATACACATAGTTCCCAAGTATATCTTCCGGAACACCCAATTTATAAATATGTCCCTTGGGTAGTGTTCCATTTATTTGTTGCTCCAACTCCTTATTAAACCTTGCGTTTATATCTTTCAACAATTCTAATTCCATTTGAATTATTTTTTCGGTTTTCGATTTTCTGTTAGACGAAAAACGTAGGGCTTTGAAGTTTGCGACATATTATTGTTTTTGTCGCAGGCAGACAGCACGTACTTATACGATACGCCTGCCTGTGCGGTAACATCTCTGAAATTATTTTGTGTAGATTTTATGTCGATGGAAAAAACTGATGTATCAACAGAAATACCATTACCGTCAACAGCATGCCTCTGCAAGCGGTAGAAATGCAAATCTTCATCAACATTTGCAAGCCATGTAATCAGAGGGAAACTGCTGTCGGCAACAATATGTTTTATCACCGGAATTTCAGGCGGCTCAACATCAGGCATCGCTGCGCAATGAATATTTGAATATTCGCTCATGTTAAACAGCGAATCAACCGAAACAACTTTATAACAAAATTTATTTTTCGCATTGCGCGGTAAAATATCTGTAAAAAAAGTATCCTTTACAGGTGTTGAGCTGATAAGCACATAGTGAGAATTTTTATCATTTGTTACAGTACGGTATATTCTGTAACCGAGCAAATCGCTCTCGTGTGCCTGTGACCACGCAAGATGTATTTTTCCTGTATCGCTTAATATTTCTTGGAGTACGGGAATTGCGGGCGGAAAAATATCAATAAGCTCTTTTGTGGTTTCAAATGAACGCGCTTCATTGCCAAACAAATCAACGGAAGCAACAACGTAAGTATAGGTGCCTGTTTCCTTAACCGTGTCGAAAAAAATATTTTCCGACAACAGTGTGCTTGTCAGTTTGTGATACTCTCCCCTGCCCTTTTTCCTGTAAACATTATATCCCGCAAAATCATTGCT
>JAISVE010000114.1 GCA_031271725.1 Bacteroidales bacterium | reverse complement strand
GTCCCTTGTAAGTGTCGGGCTGTTGAGTATTGCCCTTAGAATTATTCGGATTGGATACGGAGCGTAAATTTGAATACTTAATTATAACATCTTCGCCTATATCCCAATTAGCGTAGGCAGGCTTGGAATAAAATTCAACGCATGTTCCGAAAATATCTGCAAATGATTCGTTTAATGCGCCCGATTCTCCCTGATAAATCAAACCGCCGACTCCATTGTTGGCTATTACCAAATGTGAAAACTCGTGCGCTGCCACATCAAGCCCTACTACCGGATTGCATATTTTACCGTCACCCATGCCGAACATCATTGAGTATGGCTCAACCAATTGCGCTGCAGCATTGTTGGGAAAGCCGTTACTTCCGTTCGCATAAACAGGATTAACAAGACTTAAAATTGCACCTCCATTGCCGTCATAGCTATTTCTATTAAAAGTATTTTTATAAAAATCGTAAGTTTTTTCTATTCCCCAATGTACATCGTAGGCAGCGTGCCCCGAATCGACAGCCGAATATCCCGCAGTAAAATTACTGTTACCGGATAAATTATATGTTCCTACATATCCTGAAAAAGTATAAGAGCCTGCATAATCATCTCCGCCGGCAGGGTCATAATCCCAAAGTTCTAATTTGTACGGAGGATTAGTTATAAGCAAATTTATATTACTAAAAGTTAACGGCGGAAACACATCACTATAGTTTGTTGTGGTATGAACAACTTTGCCGCTGCCGTCTTTTATTATAATGTACAAATCCGGACTTTCGTCTATTATAAAAGTATGCCACCAATCTTCGGATATTGAAGAGATTTTAATTGACTTCAATAAAGGCACTCCTTTCCATGTGCTCGAATTGCTTTGATAATACTTGGGCTCTGCGGTAGCGTCTGCTGTTGCTATTTTCCGCTCCTCGTCTATCAGATAATAAACTCCACTATCAAGACTGCAAGTGATGTTTTGTATTCCGTTGTAGAGGGTTTTTGCAGTTCCTGCTGCTGCGCCTGCAAACAAAGAAATTTTATTTAAGACATCACCTGTTTTCGCATCAACAAACACATCATACATCAAAAAAGGTGAATGCGATTCCATATGTACTTTTTTAGTTAGCCTGTATTGAGGCTCTGTGCTGCACGGAATTTTTGTAATAAGCGTTTCAACCGGATATTCTTTTGCCAATTCGGTAACGTTCAGGTATGCTTTGGCTATGCTTACCGCCCGTGTATCGCTTATATTTATTTGCAAATCCAAGGTATCAAATTCTGCAATTTGTCCGTTAATACTTCGCACAATGCCGTCTTTGCAGTGAAGCATTACCAACTGTCCGTAAATCGGATAACCGTTATATAATTGTTGATAGTTACTGTGCGTGAATCCGAGTTCGTCAGGGGTTTCGAGTTTGTCCGGAGTTTCTTGCTTGCTGTCTTCGTATGTCGTTTTGCCTGCAAGAGTTTTGCTTGTAGAAGTTTTACCTGTGGGACTTTCGCCTGCAGGCGTTTGCAGAAGCAACTTAAAACTGTGTTTCTCATTAAGAGAAAAATATTCGTTTAGCTTTTTGCTTGCAAAATTTTCTTTGGAGATTTTGTTTTGCGAAACATTAAATCCAAAAGAACCTTTTACGATTTTGGGGTGCTGTGATTGCGCTACCGATTGCAATTGCGCAAGTGCTGCATTAAATGCAAATGCCATTAAAATTAAAACGGCAAATTTTCTTTGATTACTTTTCATACTGTTAATTTTTTTGTTATGTTTATAAATTTTTTCCGTCTGAGGCAGTTGTCCGAATATTCCGAACAACTGAATTTTCATATAATTCTCTCTATTTTAATAACACAATCTCTCCTGTATTCGCAACGTTGTTTGCGTTATCACTACTTTTATTCATTTTGTCATTTTTCATGGTTAAAAATTATTGTGTCTATATATAAATAACGAATTCATTTTCGTTTTTACAATATCAGGGGGTTAATTTACTGATTAATAAACTTTACCAAAAATTATTATAACTTATACAAAGAGCGAATCTGAGATATTTCCTTAATTAGATCCTCCTCCGAAGGAATATAAAGTTTATACTTTGTAGCCAAAACGTGTTTATTGTCATTCAATATAGAATATCGCACTTCCGCTTTGTCTTTTTCCTCGCAAAGAATTATGCCTATTGTCGGATTATCCCCCTCTGTTCGCTTTAATTCATCATACATACGAACATACATATCCATCTGCCCTATATCTTGGTGCATTAGTTTACCTATTTTTAAGTCAACAAGTACAAAACATTTCAAAATATAATTGTAGAAAACCAAATCAATATAATAATGCGAAAATTCGGTATCAATACGTTTTTGACGAGCAACAAAAGAAAAACCTTTCCCCAATTCAAGCAAAAATTTTTGCAAATTATCAATAATTAGTTGCTCAACTTGACTTTCGCTATATTTTGAGTTTTCTCTCATCTCGTAAAAATCAAGAACAAGCGGATCTTTAAGAATAAAATCTTGGGGACTAACTGCAAGTTGTTTTTTCGACTCAACATTTAAATTATTTACAGCTTCTTTGTGTGTAGAAATAAGCCGTTCGTAATAATGTTTATCAACTTGTTCGTCAAGAAATCTTGTATCCCATCCATTATCAGCCGCTTCATTCATATAAACTTCGCGAGCCTTTGGATTTTCCACCCTAATCAATGAACGGTAATGAGTCCAACTCAATTCGGCACGCAATGCGTGCCCATTTTGAAAAGTCAAGTAAAACTGCCTCATTGCCCGCAAATTTCGGACAGTAAAACCACCTCCAAATTCCGCTGAAAGTTTTGCTGATAAACCCCTAATAAGTCCATCTCCATATTTTGCACGTTCCTCACCACCTTGTTCTTCAACAATTCTCTTACCTATTTGCCAATAGGTCTCAACCATTGCAAAATTGGCTGTTTGATGTACCAATCTGCGAGAATTAAGTATAAGATCCCGTGAAAACTCATAAAGATTGCTTTCGACAAGATATTCTTTTTCTTTCTTTACAATGTTTTTCATTGTTCATTATTGATATTGCTTCTATATAAATAACGAATTCATTTTCGTTTTTACAATATTAGGGGGTTAATTTACTGATTAGCAAAGATGTGAGATTTTGGCAATAAGGCAAAATTTTAAAAATTTCCAAGCAGCAGATTTGCGCTTATTTTCATCTTTGAGAAATATGAGATTTGGAATAAAACAAGATTTACCCAAGAACATTCCAATACTCACGAGAACGAGGACTACCCACAATTTGAGTTTTGCAAAATAAAGATATTTTATTAAAGAGAGGGGAAGCTTTGTGGGCAAGAGGTGTGGGGGAGT